>JBEKVL010000085.1:0-12595 GCA_049514055.1 Tepidisphaeraceae bacterium
CCAGAGATCACGACCGCGAAGCTGTATCTCCTGTGTTGTGCGGCAGTTACAAACGAAAACGACCGCATTGTCGCCGCGAGAAGTGTAACCTTGAGTCTGCCGCAGTTGAACCACGCCCGAAAAAGACACTGATTTTCACCTGTTGCCAACGCCCCAAACCACTCATAACCACTTTGCAAGCAGGCCCTTATGTCTCAAGCCCTCAAAACCACCAACCTCCAAACATCTTTTTCCGAACACCTTCCACAACCCTCAACGCCGGCGCGATCCAGACGCTACGCCATTGCGGCTCAAATGGCATTGCGGCGTTTTTTTTCAACCCCATCCATCACCATTTGAATCATAACCACTTTTTGGACATACCTTTATGCTTTGCACCCGCCGCATCGCCAGCGCCAGAACATTTTTTGCGTCGTCCGCAACCCCGCCCGGCCCCGGGGCCATCGCATTCCGTGCTGCCGGTGCCCTCGCCGACAGCACCAAATGCGATGGCCCTGCTGAACCCTTGAACCACCCGCACTCCTCGATTGACGCTCCGACCCATCAGCCGTAGGATCGGTCCTCTGTTGCCGTTTCGCGCAAGCTTAGGAGAAGCATGAACGAATCTTCGGATCGAAAAATGGACCCGCGTTTCTGGGCGAACTTCGCCCGCTACGCCAACGCGCCGCAGGGCGCCATGGCCCGCCCCGGCGGCGGCGCGATCTCCCCCATCAACATGCCGGCGGCCCCCGTGCCCCCCGGCTATGCCCGCTACCGCGAGATGACCCTCGAGGAAATGCTCCTCGAAAACCGCGTCATCTTCCTTGTCGGCGAGATCAACTACGTCTCCGCCGCCCGCGTCTACATGCAGATGCTCTACCTCCAGAGCCAGAAACGCGACCAGGACATCAACCTCTACATCAACAGCCCCGGCGGACACGTCACCGACACGCTGGCCATTTATGATGTGATGAACTTCCTCTCGTGCGACGTCGCCACCTACTGCATCGGCGAATGCGCCAGCGGCGGCGCCGTCGTCTTCATGGCCGGCAAGAAGGGCAAACGCTACATCCTGCCCAACGCCAAGGTCATGATCCACCAGCCCTTCGGCGGCGTCTACGGCCAGGCGGCCGATATCGAAATCCAGGCCGAGCAAATCCTCAAGGACAAGGAAAATCTGCTGTCGATCATGGCCCGCTGCTCCGGCCAGACTATCGAACGCATCCGCGAGGACTCGGAACGCGACCGGTTCTTCGACGCCAGGGAAGCCGTGGCCTACGGCGTCTGCGACGAAATCATCGGCGAAGTCGACCAGCAGAAGAAATAACCCATGACCCAAGACAACTACATGGTTCCGATCGTCATCGAGAAATCCGGCCGCGGCGAACGCGCCTACGACATCTACTCGCGCCTGCTCAAGGACCGCATCATCATGCTCTCCGGCGCGGTCGTCGACGAAACCGCCGCCATCATCGTCGCCCAGATGCTCTTCCTCTCCAACGAAGACCCCAAGGCCGACATCCAGTTCTACATCAACTCCCCCGGAGGCAGCGTCTCCGCCGGCATGGGCATCATCGACACCATGCGCTTCATCCGCTGCGAAGTCGCCACCACCTGCATCGGCATGGCCGCGTCAATGGGCGCCTGCCTGCTGGCCGCCGGCACCAAAGGCAAACGCTATGTGCTGCCCAACTCCCAGGTGATGCTGCACCAGCCGCTGCTGGGCGGCGTGCTCCAGGGGTCCGCCACCGACCTGGGCATCGAAGCCAAGCACATGATCCGCCTGCGCGAGCGCCTCTACCGGATGATGGCCGGGTTCTGCGGCAAAACCTACGAGGACATCCACCGCGACTTCGACCGCAACAAGTGGCTCTTCGCCGACGAAGCCGTGCAGTACGGCTGCGCCGACAAGATCATCGAACGCGTCCCCGACGCGGTTCGGCCGGTGGTTGACATCGACAAGGAATAGTCCTCGCACGTACCCGACTGTGGCGGGCACGGGCGAACAACCTCGTCCGTGTTTCCTTATGTTGACACGACTCCTGTTCCTCGCCCCATTGCTGCTCGCCGGCTGCGGCTCGCCGAGCAAGGCCAACATCGAGCTGCGCAAACAGAACCAGCGGCTCAACGAGAAGATCGCCCAACTCGAACAGGACGATACCGCCGCCCGTGCCCGCATCGAAGGCCTCGAAAAACGTGCCGCCGCGCCGGCCACGCAGCGCACGCTCGACCAGATCTACACCGTTCACAGCATCAAACTCGGCCGGCTCTGCATCGCCAGCCCGGCCGGCATCAAGGTCTACATTACCCCGCAGGATCAGGACGGCGACCCCGCCAAAGCCCCCGGCCGCGTGACCATCGAGGCGGCCGACTTGGCCGACCCGAAAAACCGCGTTCTGGACCGCTGGGAACTCGGTTCGGCCGAGCTCAAGCCGCGCTGGCGATCGCTGGGACCGCTGCAGGCTTTCGTGCTGGAACTCCCCTGGAAGACCGCCCCGTCCACCAGCGACATCGAGGTCCGCGTGACGTTCCAGGACGGCCTCACCGATCGCGTATTCCGATCCGTGCAGAAGCTGGAGTGGGAAGGGAAGTGAAGGGAGAAGGAAGAAGGAAGATGGCACAATGAGTTCTGGGGTGACCGGGTGCCACGGCTTGTCTACTGCAAGCCGTGCGTGCGTGACCGCGAAACACGGCTTGCAGTAGACAAGCCGCGGCACCCAATTTCGAGACGTTATTGCGATCACGTTTCTTATTTCACTGGCCGGGTTGTTGCAGGGGCCGTTTGGGGCGCGGGACGGGTCTCGGCCTGGGTGATGATGTCTTTGAGGTGCTTTCCGTCGAACCACTCGACATGCCCGTCCGCATAGAGCACATTCCCGCCGTCGCCGTCGTGGTTCTGTGGAAGCTCATAGGCCACAACTGTGTCCACCGGCGTTGACGTTGTCATGCCCTTGCCGACATACACATAGGACATGTGTTCCGGCTTGGTGAGTTGCTCCAGAATCTCCTGCATGTTGGCCCCGACGGCCTTCTCTGCGTTGCTTGAGGGGCAGACAAAGACCTCCGGATTCAGATCCGTGGAGGTAACAAGCACCGGCAGGGAATCAGGAAACCGTCCACCATTGTCATTCGCGTAGAGCCGAATCGCCTGCCCGATCTGCCGCAGGTTCGACGCGCACTTGACCCGATTCGCCCGTGTCATTCCCGAGTACGCAAACCACCGTCCAGGCGTTTGAACCAGCCAGATTGTCTGGTGCGTGATGGCAACGACCGAGATGCCGGCCGCAAACATCATGACAACCATCGCCAGAAACATAGCAGTCCACTTGAATCGCCATGGCCGCTCCGCGTGTGACGGATTCCAGAGCCATGCGCCGATGGAGTGCGCCAGCATTGCCGAGACGCCCAATGCCAGCACTGCCATCACCAACCCGCCGGGATTGACCGAAACTTGCGGAAGAACTCGCCAGACAAACGCGATACAGCCAAATACGAACTCCAGCAGCGCAAACATGGGCAAAAGGTCGATTCCCACGCACGAGCAGAGCGTGAGAACGACCAGAATCACAACCAACAAGACCTTGACCCGGGTTCGCATTATTTCCGGTCCTTGAGCTTGTAGATCGCTCCGTCCTTTTCCCAGGCGCCCGGCGTCAGCAACTCACGGGCCCCCGAGATCATCGTCAGGATCAGCACGAACAACGCGCCCCACAACCCGACCAGGCCCAGCGCCCGGGGATAGCTCAGCCGCGGCATACTCGGGAAGTCGTTGCGCAGCCAGTTCCACAGCTTCATCACCGCAGCGGACAGCAGCAGGAACGCAAGAGCGAAGAACGAGATGGCCTGCACCCGCAGGCTCACGACATCCGAGAAGGTGATATGTGGCATTCCGGCCAATGCCGGCCGGGCGGCCGACACGCCCACGATGACCGCCGCGAGGCCACCCCGACAACACAGTCGCTGACGATGCGTCTTCGCCATGGCTGGGGAGTATACCCCCGGTGTTGATGAGCACAAGCAATGAGACCGGGCAGGTGAAACCACGCAAAGAGTCATCCTTTCAGCCCCGTCAGGGGCGATACATGTTAGCCCACGGCGTAAGCCGTGGGTGGCAATAGTCGTAGTCAACAAAAGCCCCGGAGGGGCGACAGAATTTCTATCGCCCCTCCGGGGCTCGAATATCGACGTCAATTCTCCCGTATGACTTACGCCATGGGCTAATTTGTATCGCCCTTCCAGGGCTTGGAATCATTCAACCGCTGTTAGCCGCGCCAGATCGTCAAAATAGCCTGGATACGTCTTGTTGACACACTCCGCGTTCTGAATCGTCACCCCCGACACCTTCGTTCCCGCCAGCGAGAAACTCATCGCCATGCGGTGATCGTCGTAGGTCGCGATCGACGCCGCCTTGAATCTCTCCGGCGGCTGAATGGACAATGTGTCGCCATCCACATCCACATCAGCACCGAGTTTGGTCAACTCGGCCGCGAGGGCGGCGATGCGATCGGTCTCCTTGACGCGCAACGTGTGCAGGCCGCGAATCGTGGTCGGGCCGTCGGCGAAGAGGGCGACAACGGCCAGCGTCTGGGCGGTGTCGGGCATGTCGCGGAGGTCGATGTCGATACCTTCGAGATGATCGGCACCCATGATGGTGATGAAATCCCGGCCGAAAACCAGGCCAGCGCCCATGCGGTGCAGCACGTCGCCGAAGCCCACATCTCCCTGCAAACTGTGCTTGCCAAGTCCGCGCAGCGTGATCTTGGATCCCTTGTGCAGGGCGGCCAGCGCCAGGAAATACGACGCATTGGACGCATCGGGCTCGACGTCATAGCGGCACGCCCGGTATGGCTCGCGCGGAACGACGATCTGCTTCGGGAGCCCGGTCGCCTTGTCACGCAGCAGCTCGGCCATCACGCCGAAGTGGTCCATGAGTTGCATGGTCATGGCGACATAAGGCCAGCTTGTCACCTCGCCATCGAGATCGACCTTCACCTCGTGTTTCGCTAACGGACACACCTGAAGAACGGCCGAGAGATATTGCGAACTGCGGGCGTTGGCGAATCGGGCAATGCCGCCGGGCAGACCGTGGGCCTGCACCTGGATCGGGGGAAATCCGTCGCTCGACAGGTAGCCGATCCGCACGCCCAGGTTCCGCAGCATCTCCACGAGCTGGCCGATCGGCCGCTCGCGCATGCGGGCGACACCGTCCAGACGATAGTCGCCTTTGCCGAGCGAGCAGAGCGCCGTGAGAAAGCGGATGGATGTGCCCGAGTTGCCGCAGGCGAGATCGGCCGACGCCGCGGGGATTCGCCCGCCCAGCCCATGCACGCTCAGCCGGGCACTGGCCTGATCGACGTCGAGCACGAAGCCGAGCCGTCGCAGGCTGTCGATCATGACCAGCGTATCGTCGGCGAAGAGACAGTTGTTTAGTTCGCTCACTCCGTCGGCCATGGCCGTCAGCACCAGCGCTCGGTTGGTGTGGCTCTTGGATCCTGTCGGTGCGAACTCGGCCGAAAACGACCGGCTGAGGGGTTGGAGAACGCGGTCTGACATGGTGAGATCACCCGATCCGTGTGTAGATGAAACCGTCTGGCGATGTGTCTTCTTTGTAGCCCATGGCGCGGATGTCGCGCTCGCCGCCCTCGAAGTAGCCGCTTATCAGATGCGCCGTCTCGGTTGACGCCAGCGGCTTGAGGCCCTGGTAGATGGCTTCGAGGTTGACGCCCAGTTTGCCGGCGCTGTGGTTGAGCAGGCAGAGCAACCGAAGCGTCTCGCGCCAGTCGTGGCGGCGATCCTCCAGGATCAGGGCGATGAGTCCGTAGCGCAGTTCGTCCGGCGTGCCTTCGCGAACCGCACAGACCGCCTTGCCCGAGGCGATGCCGAGCAGCAGCGTTGAGTCTTCGGGCGTCAGATCGTGCATCAACGCGTGGCGCGTCGACTCGGGAAGGGCGATCGCCTCGTCCAGCATCCGTTCTCCCAGCACGGCCGCCGGGACCGGCGGGCTGGATTCGGGATCCTCTCCGGCATGATTCTGCATGGTCCGCAGAATCTTCTCGCGGTAGATGGTAATCATGTCCTGCTGGCTCATTGCCGGTATCCTAAATGGAGTCTGGCCAATACACCAGCGATGGAGCATGGGGGAGGGGCCACGGATTCCGACGATGGGCGACTGTAGCCGCGATGGGTCATCGCGGCGGGGAACCGCGATCAACGATCGCGGCTACAGGCAGTCAGCCACGAATAACAGGTACGCCGGGTCATTGCAACAGGCCGTCGAGTTCCTTGACCAGGCGGTCGAACAGATCGAGGGCCGTATCCACCGGCTCGGGCTTTTCCATGTCCACGCCGGCGCCGCGCAGGAGGTCCAGCGGGAGCTTCGAGCAGCCGCCTTTGAGGAAACCCTGGTACGCCTTGAGTTCGGCCTCGCCGCCGTGCAGCACACGCTGACTCAGGGCGATGGCAGCCGACATGCCGGTGGCATATTTGTAGACATAGAACCCACGATAGAAGTGCGGGATGCGGAGGCACTCGAGGCTGAGCACGTCGTCGATCGCGAAACTGGGGCCGAAATACTGCTCGAGCAGTTTGCGGTATTCGCCGCGCAGGGCGTCCACGGTCAGCGGCTCGCCGCGTTCGACCAGGGCGTGGATGTTCTTCTCGAACTCGGCGAACATGGTCTGGCGGATGATGGTCGCACGGATCGCGTCGATCTGCCGGTTGACCAGATACGCCTTCTCCTGCTTGTCCTTGGCGTTCTTCATCAGGTGGTCGGCCAGCATCATCTCGTTGAAGGTGCTGGCGACCTCGGCCACGAACAGGCTGTAGCTGTAGTACTGGTAGGGCTGGTTGTGGGCCGAGTACCAGGAGTGCATCGAATGCCCGGCCTCATGGGCCAGCGTAAAGACATCGTCGAGCACGGTCGGCTGGAAGTTGATCAGGATGTAGGGCGGGCCGTCGTAGCCGCCGTTGCTGAAAGCGCCGCTCTGCTTGCCCAGGTTGGGGTAGCGGTCGGCCCAGCGGTCGGTGGTCAGGCCCTTTTCGAGCACGCGGCAATACTCATCGCCCATGGGCCGCAGCGCTCCGATGACCTCCTTGACGGCCTGGTCCCAGGTGTGGCGCATTTCGATCTCCGCCAGGATGGGGACGTAGGTGTCGTAGTGGTGGATGTCGCCGAGCTTCATCGCCCGCTTGCGCACGTCGTAGTAGCGATGCAGCGACGGCAGGTGGCGATGGACCGCCAGGATCAGGTTGTCGTAAACGGTGACCGGAACATCGTCCGGGAACAGCGCGGCCTCGATGGCGCTGGGGAATTTGCGGGCGCGGGCGTCGTAGACATCGCGCTGCACCGAGCCGTTGAGCGTGGCGGCCAGCGTGTTCTTGTGCAGGTCGTACTGCTCGTAGAACTTGCGGAAGGCCTCCTCGCGAACACTGCGTTTGGGTGAGTAGAGGAAGGACGAGAAGGTGGCGATGCTCAACTGGGCCGGCTCGCCCTTCTCGTTGGCGATCATGCCCCAGCGCAAGTCGGCGTTGTTGAGCTGGCCGAAAACCAGGCCGGCGGTTTCGCTCATCTGGCCCTGCATGGCCAGAAGCTGTTCCTCGTTCTTGCCGAGCGTGTGCGGGCGGAAGCGCAGGATTCGCTGCAAGGCCAGCTTCCACTCGGCCAGTTCCGGCGCGGCCAGGAACTGGTCCATGCGTTCGGAGGGGATGGCCATCAGTTCCGGGCGGATCCAGCTACCGGCCTCGGCGGCCTTGGTGGAGGCCTGACCGAAGCGGCCACGCATGCGCTGGTAGTCGCTGTTGGTCTGGTCCTGAACGGACTTGAGTTGGGCATAGTTGCCGAGGCGCTCGCCGGCGCGGTCGAGATCGGCGTCGAACTTCATGCACTGGGCCAGCGTGGCGGCGTCCTGGGCGAGTTTGCCGCGGTATTGGTCGTAGCCGGAAATGCGGGACTCCCACAATTTGAAGGCGTCCTCCCATTCCTGGTCGCTCTTGAAAAGGGGTGAGAGATCCCAGGTGTCCTCGACCTTCGCCTCGGCGCGCTTCGGCAGGGTCTTGGCCTGCGGCTGGCCGGCCGGTTCGGCCAGTTCGTGAATCGCCGGGGCGGGCGACTGCGCCAAGGTTGCCCCTCCAAGGATGGCCATCATGAGTGCGGAGGGAAGAAGTTTTTTCATAGTGCGTACCTCTCTGGGAACGGTGTCGCAGTGATTCGGATACCACGGCCACAGTAGTCGTCATGCTGAGCGTACTCGCGAAGCATCTGCCTTTGGACTTCGCGGCCGGATCCTTCGCGAGTACGCTCAGGATGACGATTCATGGCCGGTTCGCAGGGTCCGCTTCAGCGGACGCGAAGACCCGTGCGTTCGCCATCCCGCGTCCGCTGAAGCGGACCCTACGGGGTTCGGATTGCGCGTCTAATTGGCCACTTCCGGCGTGCCTTCGATCTCCAGCACCACAACCGACGCCACCGCATCGGGCGCCGTCGCGGGGACAGTAATTTTGACGCCGCTGTCGCCGGCCACGGTCGTCAGCGCCTTCTCGCGATCGGCCAGCAGATACGCCCTGGTCACCTTGTTCTTCAGCGGCACGACCAACGAGCCGTCTTTGGGCCAATTGTACACGTGCAGGTAGACCTTGCCCGGCTTCTGCGTGGCCTTGCCGAACGTGAGCGTCTTGAACGGACTGGGCGAACTGCCGTAGATCGACTCGCTGTTGACCTTCATCCACTTGCCCACCTCGGCCAGGCGCTCGACCGACGGCGCCGGGATCAACCCCTCGGCCGTGGGGCCGACGTTCATGAGCAGGTTGCCGCCCTTGCTCGAGGTGTCGATCAGCATGTGGATCATGGCGGCGGCCGACTTCCAATTGTTGTCGTTCTTCTTGAAACCCCACGTATCGTTCTTGGTGATGCAGCTTTCCCAGTCCATGCCGGGGAAGCCGGTGGCGGGGATTTCCTGCTCGGGCGTGCCGAAGTCGCCGGCGAAGGAGCCTTCCTTGGTCATGCCGGCCATGCCCGCGCGGCCGACGCCGACGCGGTTGTTGATGATGATGTCGGGGCGGATCTTCTTGATGAAGGTGTACAGATCGCGGCCCTGTTCCTCGGACCATTCGGGAATCCACTCGCCGTCAAACCACATGACGCCGATGTTGCCGTAGTTGGTCAGCAGCTCCTTGATTTGCGGCTTGAGATACTCCTCGCGATACTTCGCGAAGTTGGGGTTCTTCTTCTGGCCGGTGTTGTATGTGGGGTAATGCGGAGCCTGGGCGTCGGGATGGTGCCAGTCCATGATCGAGTGGTAGAAGCACAGCCGGATGCCCCCGGCCTCGCAGGCAACGGACAGTTCCTTGAGGATATCCCGCTTGAAGGGCGTGGACATGATGGTGTAGCTGGACACCTTCGAATCCCACAGGCAGAAGCCATCGTGGTGCTTGCTGGTGATGACGATGTACTTCATCCCGGCGCTCTTGGCGATGCGCACGAACTCCTTGGCGTCGAACTTCGCCGGGTTGAACTGATCTCGCAACTGCTCGTATTCGTTTACCCGAATCTTCGCGTTGTTCATGATCCATTCGCCGATGCTGCCGATCTGCTTGCCCTTCCACTCGCCGGCCGGGACGCAATACAGGCCCCAGTGAATGAACATTCCGAAGCGGGCATCGCGCCACCACTGCATGCGGGCGTCGCGCTGTTCCTTGGTCTCGGCGGGCACATCCTCCGCCGCCCGCACGCTCGACACGCACAGGCCCGCCAGCGCCACCAGGATCAGAATCCATCGTGTCATGAGTTTCTCCTCGATTATGAAAGTGTTGTTTTCACTGATTCGTGGCGTAATTGCAAGGCAGTACACTACCGGCGATGTTTCACTTGTCATTGGCCGGCATGAAATTCCCGGGTGTCTCACGTTCGCGTTTGAAAATATCAAAGAGACGTTCGCGGATTCGGGTATAGTACTCCTCCCGCCACGCGGGTAGATGCAGGTATCGAACATCTACGCCTCGATCCTCCGCAATGGTACGGATTGCGGCAAAAGCCTGAAGCTGCGACGCGCCGATGAGATCGGTTATGTTCCTGAGCTCGTCAAGCGTAACGTCTCGAAATTTGAGGAGCGATTCAATCGCATCGAGCATCTTCTGGCTGGACTCGTCGATTTGCTGCAGTGCCTGACTCAATGGGGCTTGCCGGGCGTCAGCCCCAATAAACTCTTGGAGTACGAGGATTAAGGCCGGGAAGACACTCCTTCGCTCCTTCACATTACCACGAACAATCGTGGCGCCCACAGGAGCGGCGCATAGAGCCGTCATCGTCTCAAGGAGTCCGAGCAGATTGCCTGCAATATGAGTCAAGACACTCGAGACAACGCACATTTGCGATGAGTCAGTCATAATCGTAAACCAAGCATGGCGTTGGCCGGCCGCGATCAGCCACCAGGGCTACAGGGGTGATTCGCCGAAGCCGGGGTTGCGCGACGGTTGGGCGATCAGTTTGGGGATCTTCACCCGCAGGAAGAACTGGTCGGCCTTTCCCATGTTCTTGTTCACGTGGTCCTGCGCCGTTTCGCCTTGGTTCAGCATCACCATCGGCGGGGCGCCCGAAACGCTCGTCGCCTGCCAGGCAACCATGTCGGCGGCCATGACTTTCACCGCATACTGCTGGACCGTGTAGTTGACCGGCTGCCGGCCGCCGCCGAACATGCGATATTCCACCGTCTTATTCTCACCCGGGGTCTTGGTGGCGATGATCTGGATGGCCTGCCCATCGGCAACGCCCACGCCGGCATCCTTCAACTGGGACCTGACCGACTCCATGGCCTGGTTCTTGAGATCGCCGTTGACGACCGGTTGGTTGAAATCGAGTGAAACCTTGGCGCCGGGCGTCAGCAGGTACGCCGTCTCCGGCTTGATCCTGGCCGCCGCCTTGCGTGCCGCATCCAGCGGCAGGGAACCGCCCACAAGCGTGTACTGCTTCTTCTGCTGGCGACCTTGCGCTGTGTCGACGCGCCACGCCCGACCGCCGGACAGCCTGATCTCGCCTCCGCCCGGAGCAACGCGCCAAACCACAATGCCCAGTTTCGGATCGATGAGGTACTTGCCGTCCGCCAGCAGCATGTCATCGGCCAGCCACCTGACGTCACCGAGCGCCACCGACTGTCCGACTTCGATCAGCGGGGCCGGCTTCTCCAAGTCCCACAGTGCAAACGCCGAGTTGCCGCAAACTGCCAGCCGTTTTCCATCCGGCGCAATCGCCAGATGCGATGTGGCCGCGATTTCCGACGGCAAAACGCCCAGGCATTTGCCTGTCGATGTCTCGATGATGCCAAGCCGGTTGTCGGCTTCAACGATCAACACGCTGCGGTCATCGCTGAACACCGGGTTTACCAGGATTCCCGCCTGCATCTGCCATACGGCTCTGGCCGTCGGCACTTCCCACAGCACAAGTTTGGAATCGGCGCAAAGCGTGAGCACATGGGTGCCATCGATGAACTCGGCCGTTTTCACATCGACCTTCGCCCACTCGGTCTCCGTTGAGGGCCGCCAACTCATCACCTGCCTGGCCTTGCCGGCGTCAACTGTCCACAAGTCCAGCCGCCCCTTGGTGCCGATGCGGAACTTGTCGCTGCGGCAGAGAATGTACTTACCGTCGGGACTCACCGCCAGCGCCTCTGTCTCCGGCAACGGCACCCAGTCGACCAGCGTCCTGCCTGCGGCCAAGTCAACCAACTGCGCCTGTAAGGTGACCGGTTTGCCAGGCGGCGCATCCTTGTAGCAGACGAGCGCCACCGGGCTCTTTCCACCGGCAAAGCCGCCGAGCGAGCATTTCTCGAAGAACTGCCCCGTGCCGCCGGTCAGCCGGATACTGGCCGCACCGGCCAGCGGCGCGGGGACGGCCGCGGCCTTCGCCGGAACATATCCCCACGGCATACCTGCGGATCCCATGGAAACCACGACGGCGCCCGCCCACACGGGTTCGGTGAGTTTCACGTCCGCATCCTGCCCGGCCGTGGCGTTCGGCCCAACGGCCGGCCTGGGGCCGGCCGATCTCACCCGTGCCACCGGCACCCACTCGTCAAATGCCGCATCGAGCCCGTCATAGTGAACCTGGCATTGCCCGGGTTTCACATCCAGCACCTGCCCCTTCATCCACTTCGTGCCTTTTTGTATCTCCACGGAATCGCCGGCCTTGAAATCCGCCGCCGCAGCCCGCACGCGCGCCGCCGGAACCATCTCATCGAACGCGGCATCAAGCCCGTCGTAGTGGACGAGATACTGCCCAGGTCTGGCCTCCACGATCTTCGCCTTCATCCATTTGGTACCCTTCTCGACCTGCACGTCATCCCCGGCCTTGAAATCGGCAGCGACCGCAACGGCAGCGACAACCGCAACGAGCGATCCGAGAAGCCATTGTCTCAGACGCATGTTTCCTCCTTCGTTGACCCGACGAAAACCGATTTGGAGTGTATCAGACAACAGGATTTGGTGGTAGGCCCACCGTGGGCTCACTGTTGTAAAGGAATAGAAATGTCACCGCGCAAGCCGAAGTAGAAGTGTCACCCCGCGCTGGTCTTTCCCGGCTGTAAGTCCCGCGTAGGCGCAGCCGGAGCGGGACTTACAGCCGGGGCGG
>JBEKVL010000086.1:0-12559 GCA_049514055.1 Tepidisphaeraceae bacterium
GCGGCAGCGCAGCGGTGTCAACGAACAAGAAGCCCATGACACGGCAAGAGGCCCAACAATTGGCAGAGGCCCATTGCGCCCGCAACCCGTTCCCCGGCGTCAACGCTTTGGCGAAGATCGTTCGCGATACGACGGGGCGGACTTGTTCGTCATCGACGATGAGCGAGGCCATCGACCAATCTGCTAAACTGCGGGCGCTGCTGGTGGAGCATAAAGCACAGCGGAAGATTGGGGCCGAAGTCGCAATGACTGAAGCGGTGACAGCAACGGCCGAGCAAACACGGGAACCCGATCCCATGGACGCGGCGTCGGCACCGACCGATGTCATCTTTCATCGACTGGTGGAACAGGCCAAACCATCGGAAAGAGCGAAACTTCACGCGATGACCCGCGAGCAGCGCCGGGAACTTGTGGCGAAGATCGAACACGATCCAGAGTGCCACGATCTGGATGAAAGCCCGCGTGTTCGCGGCCGTTCGCGGTAGGTGTTCGCGAACGCTCGCGGCCACGCAAAACCCCTAGAACAAGCCATCCGATAGCCGTTCGTGCGAACGCCCACCCTTGTGGCGGGACACGTCTTCCCCCGCCGAAAGGGTCGTTCAATGATCGGTACAGAACCAAAGTTGATTACGCCGGGCGTGATTGCGGCGGAAACCAGTGAGCCGCTGCATAGGGTGTTGAATATCCTTGCAACGCGCCCGCACATCCGCCCGGCGGCAAGAGCGGGAACCATCCGACTGTATGAACGGGACGCCATTGCCCAAGTGCGACATGAGTTGAACACTATCGACGCCCGGCGAGAGTCCCGCCCGGCTGGCGAGGGAAAGGCGGTGCGTCATGCCCGCTAACCTTCTCGACAAGCCCAACTTTACCCCCGCCGTTGTGCTGTCCCTACGCCCGCGAGAGGCGGCGAAGGCCCTTGGCGTGAGCGAGCGGACATTGTGGGCATGGACGGCGGCCGGCGAGATACCACACATTCGGCGCGGCGCTGTCGTTCTGTACTCAGTTGATGTGCTTCGGCGATGGCTTGACTCCCAAACCAAAGCGTAAGACCAAAACAAAAGCCGCCGGTGCTGGCGGCGGCATTACATAAAGGAATAACAAATGACAATCTACAACAAACGTGCTTCGGATGCCAGCACAAAACCGGCGGCGAAGTGGCGCCAAGTCTGCGCGGAAAACCTTGGCGTTGTCCGAAACATCACAAGCAGAATGCGCGTGCCCGGCGGATGGCTGTACCGAGAACAAGTACAACAATTGGACCCCGAATCCATGCAAGTGGCGCTGTGCTTCATTCCCGATTCGACCGGAGACACCACCCATGAGTAGCACAATGAACGGCTGGGCGCGCGTGACGGCGGACAAACCTTGTCCCATTTGTGGACACAAGAAATGGTGCGGCATTTCTCGCGATGGGCGCCGGGTTATTTGTATGCGCATCGAGAGTAGTCGGCCCACAAAGAATGGCGGCTGGATACACGATGTTGATGAGGCGCCGGGCGCGGGTAGTGTCGGGAATTCAGGACCGATTGTCCCGACTACGCCAGCGTCTGGCCCGCAAGTGCGGCTATCACTTCCGCAAAAGCAATTTATAAGACAACTGCGCGCACGGCCCGATTTGCTCAAGGCGCTGGCCGACAATCTGGGCGTACCGGGGAACACTCTGCAACGGCTTGGCGCCGGCTGGTCATTGCGACACAAGGCATACACGTTTCCGGTGTTTGACGCCAAGGGACACGTTATCGGCGTGCAATACCGGAAGTTGTCAGGGAAGAAGTGGTGCGCGGAGGGAAGCAAACACGGGTTGTTTATTCCATCCGACTTGCCAAAAGCGGCAACGTTGTTCATCACCGAAGGGGTGTCCGACTGCGCGGCCGTTCTAAACCTTGGGCTGTCGGCCGTGGGTCGGTTTTGCTGTTCGTCGGGCGTGGAACTGCTTTGCACCTTGGTCAAGTTACGCCGGCCCGGTGAAGTGGTCATTGTGGCGGACAACGATGCGCCCGGCCAGCGTGGCGCCTTGGCACTGTCCGACGCGCTGGCCACGCTGGCGCCATCGGTCAAGGTCATCGCCCCACCAAAAGCCCACAAGGATGTTCGGGTATGGGTCAACGGCGGCGCGACGGTGAAGGACATTCTACAAATGGTGTCTTCTGCAAAGCCGGTGGAGCAAGCCGGCCCCGTGCTGGTGTCTCTCGCCGATGTGAAGCCTGAACCTGTTCGGTGGCTTTGGTCCGGCTGGATACCCTTGGGCAAGTTTACGATCATTGCCGGCGATCCGGGCTTGGGCAAATCGTTTCTGACATTGGACCTGGCCGCCCGTGTATCGCGGGGTGACGGCTGGCCAGACGAGCCGACAGAGAAGAGTCCGCCTGGCGGCGTGGTGTTGCTGTCTGCGGAAGATGATGTTGCCGATACTATCCGGCCCCGACTGGACAGCGCAGGCGCTGCCGTGAACCGTGTGAATTGCCTCTCGGCAATCAAGCGGCGTGACGGTACGGGCGGCGCTTTCGTGGAATCGCCATTCTCGCTTGAACGCGACCTGCCCGCGCTTGAACAGGCCATATCGCGGACGCGGGATTGTCGGCTTGTGGTGATTGATCCCATCACCGCATACATGGGAAAGACCGATTCGCACGTCAACGCGGAAGTGCGCGGACTGCTGGCGCCCTTGTCCAAGTTGGCCGCAAAATATGGTGTTGCAATCGTCGGCGTTTCACACTTGAACAAGAACACTGCGGGGCGCGCCATGTATCGGACGATGGGTTCTCTCGCGTTCGTTGCTGCGGCGCGCTCCGCGGCGCTGGTGGTGCGTGACAAGGACAAACCGGCCCGGCGGTTGATGTTGCCGATCAAGAACAACCTTTCGGTGGAACGAAGCGGACTGGCTTTTGAGATTGTTGGGGGGCGGCTGCTATGGGATCGTAACCCCGTGCCCATTTCGGCGGACGATGCCCTTGCAATCCCGGACCTGGCCGAACGGGGCTGCCGGGCTATCAGCAACGACACTATTGAGTGGCTCAAGAGCGTGTTGAGTGGCGGGCCGTTGCCCGCCACTGAGATACGGCGGCAGGCGATGGACGCCGGCATTGCATGGCGGACAGTCGAACGGGTGAAGTCCGAAGCGGGCGTGCATGTCCGTTGTACTGGCGCCCCCGGCAAACAGGGTCGGTGGGTATGGATACTGTCCAAGGGCATGACGGTCGAACCGCCAAGACCGCCAACGATACCTAACCCAAAACCTTGGCGGCCTTTGGCGGTCTTAAAGAAGACCTTGGAAAAACAGGCAAAACCAGACCCCAACACCACGCCCCCACCCCTAAGACCGCCAACCGTTGTGTGTAAGGGGCGTGGCGGTGTTACGACAGGAAAGGTGGTCGGATGCGAAACCCAAGAGAACCGCGTACAGACCCCCACGCGGCCCGCCAGACTGCGCAGGATCAACGATTGAGAATCGTTCCCACATCCGCCCGCCCGGCGCCCTGGCGCCGGGAAATGCGTGCGGCGGCCACTGGTATGGATCGGCGCCGGCGGTATGGTGATTGCGAGGTGAGGCATGAAGAAGAAACCCAAGACGCTACCCGAAATCCCGAAGCTGTATGTTGATCCCGAACCCGCCCGCCGGAATGTGGCGGCAGCATACCGGGAAGAGGCCGGCAGCCCCAAGTGGACGCCAGCGGAGCGCGCCGAGTTTGGCCGCATGGCCGACTCTTGGGAGCGAACACTGCCCAAAGAAAAATAGTAAAATATGTGTTGACGAGCGTCGATACAGAGTTTATACTATGGCCATGGACACGAAATTGATAGCCTACTACCGGGTATCGACTGAGAAGCAAGGCGCCAGCGGGCTTGGCTTGGACGCGCAGCGCGCGGCCGTGCAACGGTACGCCACAAGCATCGGGGCGAGCATTGACGCCACGTTCACCGAAATTGAATCGGGTACGCTGGCGGATCGGCCGGAACTGGCCAAGGCCGTGGCGTTTGCCCGGCGCAGCAAGGCGCGGCTGGTCATCGCCAAATTGGACAGGCTGGCCCGCAACGTGGCGTTTGTGTCCAAACTCATGGAAGCCGGCGTTGACTTTGTGGCGTGCGACAACGCCAACGCCAACAAGCTTACCGTTCACATCCTGGCGGCCGTGGCCGAAGATGAGGCCCGGCGTATCAGCGAGCGGACGAAAGCGGCCCTGCAAGCGGCCAAGGCCCGTGGCACCCTATTGGGATCGTCCCGCCCTGGCCATTGGGAAGGGCATGAGCAGGCGCGGCTTGACGGGCTGGCCAAGGGCCGGGAACACTCCCGCACGGTTCGGCGCCAGAACGCCATCGCGGCCGTGGCGGACCTGCTGCCGGAAATGCAGACGCGGCGGACGGCCGGCGAGAGTTTCGCGACCATCGCGGCGGGGTTGAACGCGGCCGGGCATAAGACGACCCGCGGCAACGACTGGTCCGCCATGGGTGTTAAACTGGTGTTGGATCGGGCAAGCAAGTAGGAGAACCATGCGGAAACTCACCGAAAAACAAGCCGCCGCGAAACAGAAAGCGTACATGCGCGAATACCGCGCCAAGAACCGAGAGAAGATCAAAGCGGCCAATCACAAGTATTACCTGGAGCACCGGGAGAAGATCAATGAGCGCCGTCGTCGATACGACGCGGAGCACCGGGAGAAGGCCACGGAAAGCCACCGCAGATATCGCGCCAAGCACCGGGACAAGTACAACGCATACTATCGCAAGTACCATGCTAAGAACCGGGCGAAGATCAACGAGGCCATGCGCAAGCACCGAGCGGCCGCGGTTGTGCGACACGGAAGACAGAATGCCAAGCGGGCGACAGGTGAAAGGTAACAGGTGACTTATGGCAAGCATATTCCAACGAGAAGGGCATTGGCTGGCCAAATTCAAGGATGCCCGTGGGCAATGGGCAACGCGCTCTTGCGGCGGGGCGGACAAGGCCACAAGCCAGCGCCTTGCCCAAGCATGGGAGAATGAGGCGCGGGAAATCCGCGAAGGCCGGGTTGATCCCAAGGCCGGGAAGTTCCGCCAAGCCGAAGCCGGCAAGTTGGCCGGGCATGTGGCCGACTTCCGCGCCATGCTCAACGCCAAGGGCGACACGGCTTCCCACGTTGCTGAGACGACGGCCCACGTTGAGCGGATCATCACGGCCATCGGGGCAACGCGGCTGTCTGATTTGACGGTGGATGCGGTACGCCGCGCCATCGCGGGCATCCGCGATTCGGGCCGATCCCTTCGGACGTGCAACAGCATCCTCCGATCCCTCAAGACGTTCACGGGCTGGCTGGCTGCCGAGAACCGGATACGCCACAACGATCTACGGAACATCAAGGGCTACAACGCGGAGACGGATCGGCGACTTGTCCGCCGGGACTTGGACGATGACGAGCTGGCCCGGATCATCACGGCGGCCCGCGCTGGGGCGGAATCGTTCGGGCTGTCCGGTGAACTCCGCGCCATGGCCTACGCCACGGCGGCGGGTACGGGCTTCCGCCGTAACGAGTTGGCCAGTCTCACGCCGGCGAGTTTCCATCTGAACGATGACCCGCCCACCATCGACTGCGCCGCCGGGTACAGCAAGCGCCGCCGGCATGACCAGCAACCCATCGACCCCGCCCTGGCGGCCGCACTGCGGGAATGGCTGGCGGGCAAGCCGTCCGGTGAATGCGTGTTTCCCTTGCCGCACAAGACGGCCGAAATGCTCCACGGCGATATGCGGCTGGCCCGGGCGCGATGGATCCGGGAGACACCCGACCGCCGGGAACGTCGGGAGCGCCGCAAGTCGGATTTCCTGGCCATCGAAGATAGCGCCGGTCGGGTGTTTGATTTCCACGGGCTACGCCATGACTACGTTTCGGGTGTGGTGACAAGTGGGGCATCGGTGAAAGTGGCGCAGGAACTCGCCCGGCATTCATCGCCCGTGCTGACCATCGGCCGCTATTCTCACGTCCGCCTGAACGATTTGCGGAGCGCCGTGCCGAGCGTGCCATGGGAAACGGAAACGCCCAAAGAACCCGAAGCAATGGTGCTACGGGCAACAGGCACCGAACAGAGCGCACCATTAGCGCACCAAATCGCCCGCGAAACCGCGCTAACGGCCGCGAACGATTGCGAACCGATTTCCGCCATGCGGATTTTTCGGGACGATCATAACCCCTTGCCAGTTGCGGAAATAAACAAGGCCCCGCAGTGTCCTGCGGAGCCTTGCGTTAAGCGAGGGCGACGGGGCTCGAACCCGCAACCACCGGATCGACAGTCCGGTACTCTAGCCAATTGAGCTACGCCCCCGACTCGCTTGTCAGAACAATAATTTAAGCGTCTGCCCCAAGGCTGTCAAGCGCGCGCAATAGTATAATCGTAAACCATGATCCTGGCAGGAATTGACGAAGCTGGGTACGGGCCGCTCCTCGGGCCACTGCTGGTGGGATGTTGCGCCATCCGGGTGCCGGATACTCCGGAGCCGCCGGACCTGTGGCGGGAACTTCGCGGGATCGCGGGCAAACACCGCGAGCGGTCGGGATGCAAGTTGCATATCAATGACAGCAAACTGGTCTATACACCCGATCGGGGGCTCAGGGAGTTGGAGCGATCGGTGTTGGCGCTGGCCGGGGCGTGGGGCGGGAAGATCGACTCGCTCAATGCCCTGCTGGCCGCGGTGGATCCGCAGGCGGCCGGCCTGCTTGGGGAACATCGCTGGTATGGCATGCGGGATGGTGAGGAATTCCCGATCGAGGCCGACGCCACCAGTCTGCGGCTCATGGTCAACGCGCTGGCCGCCGAGATGGGTCGGGTCGGCATGGCCGTGGTACATCTGGCGGCCAGGGTGGCCCCGGAGCGGTATCTCAACCGCATGTTCGACAGCACCCGGAACAAGAGCAGCGTGCTCTTCAGCCTGTCGGCCATGCACGTGGACCAGCTGCTCCGCAACTTCGGCGAGCGGCGGTTGATCATTCACTGCGACCGCCAGGGCGGCCGGGAGCATTACGGGTCGCTGCTGCGGCTGATGTTCGAGGACTGGTCGCTGGTGGTGGTCAAGGAGGAGGACGGCTACAGCGGCTACGAACTGCATCGCGGCGTGCAACTGGTGCAGATCATCTTCCGCGAGAAAGCCGAGGCCCAGTGGATGCCGGTGGCGATCGCGTCGATGCTGGCCAAGTATCTGCGCGAGGCGCTGATGGGGCGGTTCAACGCGTGGTGGGCGGGGCAGATGCCGGGGATCGCGCCGACGGCCGGGTATTACACGGATGGGATGCGGTTTCTGGGTGAGGTGGAGGCCAAGCGGAAGGAACTGGGGATTGGGGATGCGGAGATGGTGAGGTCGCGGTAGTGGCTAGTGGGGAATTGATAGTTAGTAGTTTATAGTGGGCAAAGTTGTCCGTCATTCTGAGCGTGCTCGCGAAGAATCTCCGCATTCCAATACCCCCGGGCGTGCGCATCCAGCACCCGCCGCCCACGAGTCATGCAGAGCGCAGCGAATCATCTCTGTGTTCCCTGAACAATGGCGTTCCTGAACCGATCCGAAACTCGAATTCCGCATGAAGCGGAAAGTCCGCATGGGGAGAGTTGTCAACCACGAAGAACCACCAAGGGCCACGAAGCAGAGAGCAATCCCGGATAGCTCGGATGGGCGGGGACTCATCGGTGCCATCGACGACATCCTCGGTGACCAGTCTTTCGATCCGGTGTGGTTGCAGATTTCCCACAGAAAGTCGGGGCAGTCACCCTCGGCCCCGATCTTCACCGCCAAGTTCGGCACATCGACGTAGGCACGAACCCACGACACGCCGGGCGTATGATTCCAACGACTTCACTGACGCAGACTCTCTGCCGCTGGATAAAGAAGACGACGCAAACTCTGAGTTGGACAAGAGTGGGAGTTGACACCGGTGGATTATCGGACCAACCTGATTTAGCGAGCAAGGTCTTTGCATTCTTCGAGGGGGTATTTGATATTCATCCATACTCAGGCTCAGCGGGAGTCTGACAGGCTGAACCGTTGTGAACGGTTGAAATGGAGGAGGAGATCATGGGAGTTCATTGCCCGTGCTGTGGTCGGGAGGTTGACATCCGGCAGCAGAAGAGTTGCCAGTTCTGTGGTTCCGAGTTGCCGCCGTCGCTGCGACTGTCCGAATCGCAGATGGCGTACATTCTGAATGTGAATAGGGAAAAGGGCGACCGGCAACACGCGTTGATGGAATATGGTCTGCCCGCGACTGGTGGCGACGCGGTCGCAGCGTGATTTGAACGCGGTGTTTCAAATGGTCCGGGCCATGCGTTCTCCAACCTGGCGGGAACTGTCGGGGTGGATTTGTCCCGATCGGTAACCAGTTCCTAGCCAGCATGGGCGTTGGAGACCACGGCGGGGACGAGGCCGACGAGGAGCCAGAGAGGAATTCGGAAAGGTGCGGCGGTGGGAGCCGTGGGCGTACGAAAGGACGACGTGCAGGACAGGGATCGGGGCGGGCAGGCCGGTGCTGTAGAGAAACAACGGTCAAGGTCGAAGTGAAAGTCGGCATGGTTCAGGTGCAGGCAGCACTTTACGAGATCGCCCCAGTCGTTCAGGGACCGCATGGCGTGAACCCTGAGTCATGCAACAAAAAAGCTCGTGGACTCGGTGCCCGCGAGCTAATCAATACAACTCTCTGCCCTCACTGTGCGGAGCCTGTTCAGCCAAACCCATTTAGAACGCGGGGTTCTACCGGCCGGAAGGGTCGCTCCCGGTTGCTGCGTTTCTTTCGCTTCCCGTCTGGCTCATCCCGCTAGCGGGTGGCAACTGCAGGCGTGCGGCCGAAACGCGGCGAGTGTACTGCCCAGGATGATCGCCAGAAGGGCGATGAGGCGGCTCAGCTTCGACACTCCAACAATTCGATGAACTTCAGCCACGCGGGTACTCCTTCGGAGCGGGTCAACCTCGGGCAGGAACGACCACGCACAACCTGCCCGCCTCCCTTTGATGCGTGGGCAGCGACAAAGTTCCCAACGTGTTCTGCCAACATCGGGTTCAGGTCACGTCTTGGGTTTCGGGAAGGGTGCATCGTCACTGGGTTACTGTCGGCGGCAGGGTTGGCCGACCTTGATCTTGTCGAGCGTCTCGGTCGTGGATGCCTCGGCGTATCGCTCGTGGACGGCGACGACTCGGATCGTGGCGACGGGGCGGGCGGGTTGCTGGCCCAGTTTGTCGCCGGTGTCGGGATCGATGACGGTGGCGCCTTCCTCAAACACGGTGAATTCGTCACCCCTGGAGATGCCGCGGCTCCGGCCGCCGTTGAGCAGGATGGTGCCATCGGGCTGGACGGCCGCGATGCGAGGCGTCCACTTCTTGCTCGCGATGGTGTCGGTGATTCTCGCCACGGCGCGGTCGATCACCTTGGCGGTGGCTTGGCCGAGGGGCGTCTTGTAGAAGGCAGTGCCGCCGAAACTGACATCCTTGTACATCGCGTTGACGCTGATGTTCGAGGCGTGGACGGATTCCTCGATGGACTCGCAGGAGACGATCTCGCCGGATTCGACGTCGGCCACGTAGAGGATGATGCTGACGATGGCACGGTTGTCGCTGCCGAAGATGTCGAAGAGCCCTTTCTGGGCGCCGCCGGCGACACCGGACACCTGGGCGAAATCGGTGATGGTCCCCTTGATGAGGTACTGGACGTTCTTGATCTTGCCGAGGGCGGCCTTGTCTTCCGGGCGGGTCATGCCGGCGTGCTGGAACTTGAGCTCCTTGACGATCTCGTTGATCTCCGGCCGTTCGATGACATGATAGCGGCCGGTTCTCATGAGGCGGTCGACCAGCACGTCGCGCGTGCCCGAGCCGAGATCCCACTGCATGGGAAAGGCGGCGCGATTTTCAAACTTGATGACGGCGATGGAGGGTTTGACGTAGTCGGACGGGTCGCCGGACGGGCCGGTGGTGGCGCAGCCGGCCGCGACGGAGAGGATTATCAGCACCGGAAGAACTGCCGCCACTTTCATACGCTCGGTCTCCTGCAGAGGGCACCATACAGATATCGGCCAGGAATGGACAGCAACCTTCTGAAATCGACACAGGTGTTTCGTGATCCGGCCGGCAAACGCGTACGAGCGTCCATGCCACGGCCGGAGGTACATCTGGCACTTGCAGGCATCGCCGTCACAGACCACGTTGAATGCCTTTCGGAGCGGAGTCTCATGGAAAAGGGATGAAGCTAAAAGGCGAATCAGTCTCGGGAGCCACTCATTCGCCAGATGCCGTTGACGCGCTGCCAATCCGTTGTCCGCCGGGCCACGAACGCCCCGCCGTCGAATTCACGGACCTCGACGCCGACATGGTCGCGGGAGTGGACGAGGATGCGGTTGAAGGCGTTGGGATGCCGCGAGCGGCGGCGGCTGGAAATGGCCGTGCCGGCCTGGATGCAGAGGATCGAGCGTCGCGTGCCGGAGTGATGACCGAGTGATTCATCGGTGTAGGACAGATGCAGATGGCCGGAGAGGACCACGTCGACGCCGCAGTCGGCGAACGCGTCGAGGGCCTGGCGGACGCGCCAGACGAGATGATGCCTGGGCTTCTCATCTCGCGGCGGCACCAGCGGGTGATGGGCGGCCACAACGCGCAGCGCCGACGGATCCGCCGGGGCGAGGCGGGCGGCGATTTCGGCCAGTTGGGCATCGGACAGCGCGCCGTCCTTCCAGAACCCCAGGGGATTGAGGATGATCGGCCGGGCGGTGCAGACTCCCACGATGGCGGCGCCGGCGCTGGTCCAGACGGGGTATGGCTCGGTGGTGATGCAGGAACGGAACCGTCCCAGCGGCGAGAGGATCCGCCGAAAGACGTCAAAGAGCGGGATATCGTGATTGCCCGGCACGCAAACCTGCGGCGCGGGGAGAGTGGCCACGAAGTCGCGAGCCAGGGCCCACTGCCTGCGGCGGGACCGCTGCGTGAAGTCGCCGCTGTTGACGATAACATCGGGACGAATGGCGGCGATGTCCACGGCCAGGGCTTGCGTGGCGGCCGGGTCGTGCCGGCCGAAGTGCAAGTCGGAGATGTGGACGATCGTAGTCATTTACGGCGGAATGACGTTCAGCCGCGGCAGTGCGGCACGCAGGTCGTCGATGGCGGCCGCGTCCACCTGGGTGTTCTTCAGACGAAGGGTGACGAGGTTCTTGAGATCCTTCAAGCGGGCGATTCCGGCACCGGTGATGCGCGTGTCGGACAGGTCAAGCGTCTTCAGCGAGCCCATGCTGCTGAGCTGCCCGCAGGCGGCGTCGTTGATCCTGGCGGCGCGGAGGCTGAGCTTTTTCAGGCCGGTCATGCCGGCCAGGGCCTTGATGCCCTCGGGGCTGATGGCGGCCTGGATGAGCGAGAGTTCCTCGACGTTGGCGAGGGTCCCGAGTTGTTCCATGTGGGTATCGGTGAGGTCGTCCGGCGTGATGTCCAGCAGACCGATGGACGGGAGGGATTTGAGCGCGGCGACGACGGCCGGAGTCGTCTGTCTGGACGTAAGGTGGACGATGGTAATCCTGCCGAGAGCGGGGATCTGCCCTGCCGCCTTTGCAGGGTCCGAAACATCGCTGAGGTCGAGAAGGCTGGTCTGGGCCTGGACCGTGGGATCGAGACGGACGGTGGCCCCGAGGTTGATGAGCCGGGCGGCGGCATCGGAGGCGCGCTGCCGCGTCGGATCGACGGGAGGCGGCACAAGAGACGTCCGCTCGGTGCCGGGCCGGGTGGCCGGTTGCGAAACGGGCCGGGTAACCGGGAGCGTGGCTGGCAGGACGACGGGGCGGGTCTCGGGCTGGGTCGTCGGCTCGGGATGGATAACCGCGTTAGGCTGATCGGGAGGCTGATCCGGCTGCGTGACAGGGGGCGTGAGCAATGCTGGCTGCGTTGGGACAATTGCCGGCGGGGTCTGGGGGCGCGATTTCGGCCGCAGACCACCCGAGAGCCTGTCATCGAGCCGTTCAAGCCAGGTGACGGCACGATCGCGGCCGATGATAAGGCGCCTCGTGGCATCGCCGACCGCAGCGTGCGGATCGATGGTCACCTTGTCACTGCCTTGGCTGAGGCGGTATGACGCGGCGATGGGCACATCGGCATCGTCCTCGGCGTGGAAGACCCAGATGGGGCTGGTTGCGGAGGCGATACGGTTGCAGGGGGAATGGTCGGCGAGGAACGAACCGGCATCCTGCACCATCTCGTTGAGACGGTCCTTATATGGAGCGAGCGGTCCGGCGAGATCCACGATCGGCGCGCGCACGGCGCATCCGCGAATGCGTGGTTCGTCGAGAGCCAGAAGCAGGGCGACCGTGCCGGACGAACCGGCGCCGGTCGCATACAGGCGCGAGGGATCGGCCTCGGGAACATGACGCAGCGCGTACTCGATGGCCAGCCGCGCATCGGCCACGCCGCCATCGGCAGCCATGAACTGGACGAGAGGTCCGACCATGGCCGGGCCGACCGCATCCGCCCGCGGCACGGCGCCTTCGACGTCGTAGGCGATGACCGCGAAATCCGCCTTGACGAGTGCCAGGTGCTCTTCCCGCTGATCCTCGGACAGACGCGAGCCCGGCAGGGATCCGGGGC
>JBEKVL010000087.1:0-12554 GCA_049514055.1 Tepidisphaeraceae bacterium
AACCTCCCCAAAACCTCCCCGGGTCAATACGGGTGTCGGGCGTCCTGAAGAAAGATCGGCATGCGGCGGAAATGACCATGTACTCGGGCATGGCAGAGGTGTCGGAGTACCGACAGCATGGGCGAGACGCCCATGCCACGAAGTTCTGGCGTCCCGATGCGGCGAGCGACGGATGTTGCAAGCGAACGGCTGACATGGGGGCATTGTACGTGTGATGTTAGGATTTGTCAAGGGAGTGTTTGCGTCATACTTAACATCATCGGGCTGCTTTTCAGTGGACATGTGGTGGGGTTCTTCTGATCACGTTCCACTTCAAGAGATGACTCCCGGCGCGTGGCATGGTCGTCCAAGAGTTGGTTGTAGCACCGATGGAAAAGCCGCCTCGTGCGGCCGCTCCAAAAGAGGTGGCTGACAATTCGCTCAGGCGGTTTGGTCGTAGGCTTCGCGCTCGAAGGGATTATCGCGGTAGGGATCCCGGCCGCGGGGAATCAGGGCGATCCAGGCGCTGGCCAGGAGGTAGGCGGGGATGAAGAATGGACCCCAGCGTTCGCACTGGCGGACATGGACGCGCTCGTGGTCGCGCGAGCGGTGCAGGGCCTCACGATCCAGGCCGAGAACGACGTGGCCGAGGGTCATAGCGGCGGCGCCGTGGGGCAGGAGGGTGTAGTCGCGGAGGAAGGTGCGGACGAGGCCGCCGTGGAGTTCGAGGACGCCGTCCACAACCTGGTAGGCGCCGCCGGTGAGACGCAGGAAGGGCAGGAACGCCAGACCCAGGGCGCTCGTTGGGGCGGCCCACAGGTAGAGGGCAGCCCGGCGGAGTTCTTTGATTCTGCCGACGAACCTGCATTTGCCAAATACCGTGGGCTGGCATGCCTCATCGGTTTGCGTGACGAGGTCGCTTGATTCCGCCAGTGGTACTGGAGGCTCTTTTTCAGTGGAGGCTTTTTTGAGAATATTTTCGGTTTGGCCGGGCATCGGCGGATATGTTAGCATTTCTTAATATATGTTGTTAACAGGCAGTGGATAAGCTGAATCATGGTTGTCGTGGCGGTGCGGTCAATATCGGTGTCCGCGACAGGCAAAGGGGTGGATTCAGGGCCGGTGGCCGCGAGCTCTGGTTCCGGCAATGCGGACGCAACAGCGCCCGCGACAGGTTTTCCACGAAATATTCTCTATGTGTAATCATGCAACTAGTTACTATGTCTATTCTTATGGTTAACACATGGTAACTTATCCACATTGCGACAGGCATTACTACTACTATGACTATTAAAGAATTTCAGTTAATACCAAGACGAGAGTACACTACCCTGACTTTGTAAAACCTGTTGCGAATTTCCCATCGGATATCAGGATGCCCTGATCGGCTGTTGTGGATGATTGTCACGGGGGACTTGTCTTCTGCGCGATTTCCGCGATGCTGTAGGCACTGCGAAAAACGAAACACTTGTGGGAAAGGATATCGTTCCATGAAAGTCATCTGCAATCGGGGCGCGCTGCTGGAAGCGTTGAATATCACGGGTAATGTTGTGGCGGCGCGAACGCCCAAGCCGGTGCTGCTGTGCGTGCGTCTGGCGGCGTCTGCGAACGAGCTGACGATCTCGGCGACGGATCTGGAAGTGGCGATCGTCTACCGCGATGCACAGGTCGAAGTCGGGCAGGTTGGCGAGATCGTGGTGCCGGCCGACAAGATGCGGGATATCGTGCGCGAGTGCATCGACGACACGCTGACGATCGAACTTGTTGATGACATGGCCCATGTGAAGGGGCAGAACTCGTTCTTCAAGATTTACACGCAGCAGGCCGATGCGTTCCCGCCGATCCCAGGCGTGGAGGGCAAGCCGGATTTTGACATCCAGGGCAAGCAGCTCAAGTTGTTGATCTCACAGACGATTTTCGCGGCGGCGCGTGAGGCGACGCGGTATGCGTTCAACGGGATTCTGCTGGCCGTGAAGGGCAAGCGGGTGTCGTTTGTGGGCACGGATGGGCGGCGATTGGCCGAGGCGCGGGGCGATCTGATCAGCGGCGGCGGGGCGACCGAGAAGGATGGGCCGCGGGCGATCATTCCGACCAAGGCGCTGTCGCTGATCGACAAGTTGGTGGACGATCCCGAGGAGTCCGTGAGCTTTCAGATCAAGGAGAATCAGATCGTGGTCTCGACGCCGCGGGCGACGCTGACCAGCACGCTGATCGAGGGGCAGTTCCCGCCGTATGAGGATGTGGTGCCCAAGGACACGGATCGCAAGGTGACGGCCGCGACGAATGATCTGCTGGGCGCGGTGCGTCAGGCGGCGCTGCTGACGACGGATGAGAGCAAGGGCGTGAAGATGTCGTTCTCGAAGAAGGGGCTGGTGCTGTCGAGTTCGTCGCCGGGCTCCGGCGAGGCGACGGTGAATTTCCCGTGCAAGCTGGAAGGCGCCGACATCGAGATGGGGTTCAACCCGGCGTTTGTGATCGAGGCGTTACGGGCGGCCGGCACGGACGAAGTGACGCTGGAGATGACCGCGCCGAACCGGCCGGGCCTGATTCGCGGCGGGCCGAATTTCCTGTGCGTGGTGATGCCGGTGAACCTGACGGCGTGAGGCGGCCATGAACGACGAGGAGCGTCAGCTTGATGGACTGCTGCGCCGGATGGACCGGTTCAAGCGGTCGCCGGACGTGCCGAAGGAGACGCTGGGCGGGGAGATGCTGGCTTTCTTCAAGCAGGTTCAGAAGCTGCAGAAGAAGTTCGGCAGGATTGCGGACGTGTGGGGAGCGCTGGTGCCGCAACTGCTGGAGGAACACTGTGCATTGCAGTCGTTCAGCCGGGGGACGCTGACGGTGCTGGTCGATTCGTCGGCGCATTTGTACGACCTGAAGCAACTGCTGCTGGCCGGCCTGGAGAAGCAGTTTACGGCGGCGTGCAAGGCGCAGGGGCTGCGGAAGATAGCGCTCAAGAGCGGGCGGTGGTATGAGGAGAGGGAGGGAGAGAAACGCGTGAGGTTTGATCTGTGACCGGGCCGCGAGGAATGACGAAATCCGAATTTCGAATGACGAAAGAATACCGAATGAGCAATGCCCAAGAGGCGACGTGAAGGATATTTGTCATTGGTCATTTGAGCATTCTCTCGTCATTCGGAATTCGGATTTCGTCATTTCCCAGGCAGTTCCCGTTGTCCACCGGCGCGTTATAATCCGCCCTTGTCGACAAGGAGTGTCGTGTGGCTAAGAGATCACCGCTGGCCGAGAAATTGAGCGAAGTGAGGGACCGCATCGCCGATGCCTGCGCCAGGGCCCATCGTGAGATCAGGGACGTCACGCTTGTTGCCGTGACCAAGACGGCGGCGCCGGAGCAGATCCGGGAGATTCTGCAGCTTGGCGTGGGCGACCTGGGCGAGAGCCGGGTGCAGGTGCTGGCGCAGCGGGCGGCGCAGATCAACGAGTTCCACCAGCGCTCGCTGCAGCGCGGCGAGGGCATGCCCCCGCGCATCCGCTGGCACATGATCGGACATCTTCAACGCAACAAGGTAAAACAGGTGTTGCCCATCATCGATATCGTCCACAGCATCGACAGCCTGCGCCTGGCCGAGGAAATCGACGGCGTGGCCTGTCGCATGGGGCGGAAGGTCGCGGTGATGCTGCAGATCAACGCTGCCGGCGAGGAGCAGAAGTACGGGGTGGCGGTGGGGGCGTCGATCCACCTGGCCGAGCAGCTCGACACGATGCCCAACCTGCAGCTCGTGGGCCTGATGGCGATGGCGCCGCTGACGGCGGACAAGGACGAGGTTCGCCGGGTCTTTGGCCGCATGCGCGAGATCTTCGAGGAGATGAAGTGGAACAAGGTCGGAGGCGGGCACCTGCGGCACCTGTCGATGGGCATGAGCAACGATTTTGAAGAGGCGATCCTTGAAGGCGCCACGATGGTGCGCATCGTCTCGCTGCTCTTCGGTGGAGATTCAGCCGCGGTGGGCGAAGGCGACCACCCGGAGCCCAACTCACAGGTCGTGTGAAGATACCATGCCCGACGTCGACCTTTTCACGCTCTATCGCTGGCTGCTGGCGTGGGTCGTCACCGTCTACTGCACGGTGCTGACCGTGCAATGGGCCTGGACCTGGTATGTGTGGCTCAGCTCCAGCGACCGCTATATCGCTATCCTGCGGCGGTATATCATCGTGGCCGCACTGAGAATGAAGTTCCGCACCTTCTGGGGCGAACTGCTGATCTGCCTGCTGTTGTCGGTGGCGTTCGGCCTGATGTGCAAGGCGCAATATCTGATGAGCGATATCGAGCAGGCATACGGGCAGGCCCGCGGCAACACGCACAGGATGGCTCCGCCGCAACCAAAGGGATTGAGGCACGAAGGCCCTGAGGCAGGAAGTGAGAGGAAGAGAGATCGCAGGCAAGAGCTGACGGAAGTTCCCTCACGCAGCGAAGAAATTGATCTGGTCACAGGATAATCCATGTCCGACGCGTCTGACAATCCCGTTTCGCCGGAACTGGCGGCCATGCCGGCCGATGAGCTGCGCCTGCTGGCCGAGTCCATCGGGCTCGAGCCGGCGCGCTTCGGCGCGCCGTTGCGGCTGGTGCTGGCGGTCCAGCAGCGGCAGGCGGCCATCGCGGCGATGGACCGGGAGGCCATGCTCGAGGTCATCCGCTGGGGCCGCCGGCCGGTGTCGCGGACGGCCGACAACCTGACCATCGCCCGGGAGATCGTGTGCATCAAGTCGATGCGGTTTGACGGGCTCTCGCCGCGGGGGCTGGCCGTGCTGGCGACGCTGCGCGGGGTCGAGTTCGAGCCATCCGCGGCGCCGGAGGAGCTGATCCGCGGGCTCAGGAAACAGGAAGGTTTGTTTGCGAAACTGGCCCGCAAAAAGAGGCGGTGGCTGGGGTCGATCGTGTCGAACATGCTCGGCGGCGGCGAGACGGACGAGGAGGAGTACAAGTTTGTCCCGCCGGCGGATGCCACGGGCGAGCCGGCCCCGCCGGGCACGATGGAGGTCTCCCATGCGGCCACGCTCAAAGACGAGATCGAGGAGGCGGGGCTCCTGGGCGGACTGGCGGGGCGTATCAAGCGGACGGCCGACTCGTATCTCAAGGAGAAGCTGGACGAGATCGAAACCCGCATCGACAAGAAGCTCGATGACATCGATCACCGCCTGGCGGAGTGGCGCGACAAGGAAGTGGCCAACCGGTTGCGGATTATCAAGATCACGCTCTGGGCGTCGCTGATCGTCGCGGGGATTTCGCTGATCTATTCGTTTGTGAAGGTGTATATCGTGCCGCTGTTTGCGCATTAGTGAGACAACGATGGGTTCGATGTTCCGGTTTAACTTCCAACGCGTCTGCCTGCTGGTGATGACGCTGTGCGCGCTGGCGGCGGCGGGGCGGCCCGTGTGGGTGGGCTGGGGCATGGTGCGTGAACCCGGCAGGATTCGGGAGATGGATGTCGGCGTGCCGCCGGACGGCGCTCCGGTGTCGGACAGCGAAATGGATCGAGCGCAGGCGGTGATGCTCCAGGTCGCCGGCGGCGATGCGCCCAAGGAAGGATTCACGAAGGAAAAGGTCGAATCCTTCGCGCGGTCGATGCGCAAAGTGTCGCGAGCCCGGGAGGCCGCCATCCGCGAGCGCCAGGCAAAGGAGCTGGCCTATGCCCGGTCTTTCGTCCCGCGCGGGCGAATGCTGATTGGTCTGGGCATCGTGCTGGCGGCGGGGTGGTTGGCCGTGGTGTCGCTGTTCTGGCGACGAGTTGGACCGGCGGCGGCCGGTGATCCGTGACCGGTTGTCGGTACTACGGATCACCGATGACCAATCCCCCTCGACCGTCACGCCGCGTCGCCTATACTTGCTTTAGTCCATTAACCAGGAGAGACAATGTCGCAGTTCGATCTTCTCGCCGATGTGCTCGCTGGAAATCTCGGAATGCTCCAGATGACGCTAGCCGATTTCAGTGACGCCGATCTCTATGTCCGCCCGGTGCCCAATGCCAATAATGTTGCGTGGCAGCTCGGGCATCTGATTGCCTCCGAGGCCGGGATGGTCAACAGTTGTGCGGGGCGGTCTGTGATCGATCTGCCGGCCGGATTCGCCGAGCGCTACACCAAGGCCACGGCCGCCAGCGACGACCCGGCCGTCCTCGGCAGCAAGGCCGAGCTGCTCGGATTGTGTGCGAGCGTGCGTGCCAGGACGGCGGCGTGGGTAAAGTCCCTGACGGCCGAGCAAATGGCCAAGCCCGCTCCCGAGCAGATGCGGAAACACTTCCCCACCGTGGGCCACGTCGTTCATCTCTTCACGTCGCATACCTCGATGCACGTCGGGCAGATGCAGGTCCTCCGCCGGAAGCTCGGCAAATCGTTGCTGTTCTGAGCCTGGGGATGCGGCCGGGTACATTTCATTCAGGTGGTCTGCCCGTTCGTTTTGGCAAATGCCACCTGTAGCCGCGATCGTTGATCGTGGCCGAGGACCGCGATCAACGATCGCGGCTTCAAATACACGGTTTGCCAAAAAGCACCGGCAGACTTTTCAGGCCTGTCGGCGACGTCGGCTAAACAGTCCCTCCGCCATGCGGTATAGCTTATGTTGGAGCCACAGGCTCCGGGCGGACTGTTTGCCATGCTCTTTGGTCGCGCACGCGCAACCGGAATCGTGATTTGCACGGTGGTGGCCGCGATAACGTCGGCCGCGACACCTGCGGGGACGGTGTCACAATCGTCAAGAGACTCCCGGATTGACGAGCTGTGCCAGGCCAAATGGAAAGAAAAGGGGCTGGCGCCGTCGGAGGTTTGCCCGGATGAGGTCTTCCTCCGCCGGGTCTATCTCGATACCATCGGAATCCTGCCGGCGCCCGACGAGGCCAGGGCGTTCCTGGCCGACAAGAACCCCGACAAACGGGCGAAACTCATCGACCGGCTGCTCCAGAAGGATGAGTTCGCCGATTTCTGGACGCTCAAGTGGGGTGACCTGCTGCGGATCAAGAGCGAATACCCCGTGAAACTCTGGCCCAAGGCCGTTCAGGCGTACTACCGCTGGGTGCGTGAGAGCATCGCCGAGAACAAACCCTACGACAAATTCGTGACCGAGATGCTGATGGCGACCGGCAGCAACTTCCGCGACGGGCCGTGCAATTTCTACAGGGCGGTGCCCAACAAGGATCCCCAGAGTTTCGCAGAGTCGGCGGCGCTGGTGTTCATGGGCGTGCGGATCAGTTGTGCCCGCTGCCATGTTCATCCGACCGAGAAATGGACACTCGATGACAGCATGGGGATGGCGGCGTTCTTTGCGCAGGTGAAGTTCAAGCAGACCGGCGAATGGAAGGAAGAGATCGTCTACGTCGATACGGACGCCGTGCTGAAGGATGCCAGGACCAGGCAGACGGTCAAGCCGCGATTCCTGGGCGGCCAACCGATCGACCTCAAGCCCGGCGAAGACGCGCGGCAGCTATTCGCAGCCTGGCTGACGTCGCCGGAGAATCCGTATTTCTCGCGGGCGATCTCCAACCGCGTCTGGTTCTGGCTGTTGGGCCGGGGGATCGTCCACGAGGCCGACGACCTGCGGCCGGGCAATCCGCCGAGCAACCCCGCGCTGCTGGACTACCTGGCGAAGGAACTGGTCGATCATAAGTACGACCTCAAGCATATCTACCGGATCATCCTGAACTCGCGGGTCTACCAGCTTTCCAGCAAATCGACGCCCGCCAACCAGAAGGATGTGGTGTATTTCTCCCATTACCTCGCGCGCCGTTTGGAGGCCGAGCAACTGCTGGATGCGATCTCCCAGGTGACCGAGACGACCGAGACGTTCGCGAGCATCATCCCCGAGCCGTACACCAAGCTGAGCGATTTCCATGCGATCTGGCTGTCGGACGGCAGCATCGGCTCGCCGTTCCTCGAGCTTTTCGGCCGGCCGCCGCGCGACACGCCGTTTGAGTCCGAGCGCTGCAACCGGCCGTCGATGCGACAGGCGCTGCAGCTTCTGAACTCCAACGACATCGACCGCAAAGTGGCGGCCAGCGGGCGAATCAAGCGGCTGCTGGCCGATAACAAGACAACAGATGCGCAGATTCTCGAAGAGATCTATCTGGCGGCGTTTTCGCGGTTGCCGACGGATGCGGAGAAGACGAAGGTGCTCGGTCTGATGAAGGACCGCAAGCCGCGCCAGCAGGCGGTCGGCGATCTGCTCTGGGCGGTGCTCAATGCGAAGGAGTTTCTGTTCAATCACTAAAGGCTCGCCATGAACAACATGATTCCAAGCCGGCGGGATATGCTGCGAATTGGGGCGCTGACCTTCGGCGGATTCTCAGCGGCCGAGCTGCTTCAGAGCCAGGCGATGGGCCAGACAACGCGGCCGACCACCCAACCGACGACCCGGCCGGTCGTCATCAAGGCCAGGGCAAAAGCCGTGATCCAGCTCTGGATGGCCGGCGGGCCGCCACATACCGATACCTTCGATCCCAAGCCCGAGTCGGGCGAGGAGTATTGCGGGCCGCTGCGCAAGCCGATCGCGACGAACGTGCCGGGAATCCGCATCGGCGAGCTGCTGCCGCTGCTGGCGAAACAGGCGGACAAGTATTCGATCATCCGCAGTTACACGCACGGCAACGATGGACATGAGACGGCTACGTATATTGTGCAGACGGGCACCATGCCGTCGAAGGATCTGGTCTATCCGTCGATGGGCGCGGTCCTGGCGTACAAGCGCCAGACGGAGAGCGGGTACAAGGGCGTGTTGCCGCCGTACATTTGCGTGACCCACGCCCTGGGACGGTTCTCCGAGGCAGGGTTCCTCGGGCCGAACTATCAGGCGTATTCAACCGGCGGCGACCCGGCCGCCAAGGAGTTCAGCCCGCAGGGGCTGGCGCCGCCGAAGGGCGTGAGCGAGCAGCGGATCAACGAACGCCGGTCGATGCTGCAAGCGGTTGACGGCCTGGGCCGCGAGACGGGCGGGGAAGGCGCCATCGGCGAGATGAACGAATATCAGAGCCGGGCCTACGAACTATTGCTCGGGCAGGCCCGCAAGGCGTTCGATCTTTCCGTGGAAAAGGCCGAACTGCGCGACAGATACGGCCAGCACAAGTTCGGGCAGTCGTGCCTGCTGGCCCGGCGGCTGGTCGAGAACGGCGTGCCGTTCGTCACCGTCAATTACGGCGGCTGGGACACGCACAAGGACCACTTCCCGGCCATGCAGAAGCTGCTGCCGGTGCTCGATTCCGGTTTCTCGGCGCTGTTGGAAGATCTGGCACAACGCGGGTTGCTCGACAGTACGATTGTGATGTGGACCGGCGAGTTCGGCCGCACGCCCAAGATCGCCAACGAGCCGCCCTGGTACGGCGGCCGGCATCACTACGGCAAGGTGTTCTCGACGGTCGTCGCCGGCGGCGGATTCAAGGGCGGCCAGGTCGTCGGCTCCAGCGATGCCCGCGGCGAGACGGTCAAGGACCGGCCGGTTTATCCGTGGGATCTCTCGGCGACGATGTACCGCCTGCTGGGAATCGACCCCGATGGCCGCCTGCCGCACCCGCAGGGGTGCGTCGCCCGCGTGACCCCCGCGCCCGGCCCGGAATACAAGAGCGGTGGTTTATTGACGGAAATTGTTTAAGCAGGGCCAGCGTCCCCGCCGGCCCCGTTCGGTGCATTGCGCCTGTTGGCAGGGAGAATGGCCGGCGAGGACGTTGGCCCCACTGCCGCGTTACGAGGTTCTGATGCGATTCTGGCGTGACCACTTTTTCGGCAACTGCATCTTGACCACGACGTGTCATCCTGAGCGTACTCGCGAAGGATCTGGCCTCGAAGTCCAAGGCCAGATTCCTCGCGCGTACGCTCGGAATGACGGTTCTGATTTCTTTCATTCCATGCGAGTGGGCCAAAGACCCGTGACGACTCGGCATGACAACACACGGTTATCTTTCCGGCACTGCGGCCACGCTCGGCGATTCCGGCTGGCCTGCGTTTTGTTCGTCGCAATCACGCTCGCCGCGTGCGTCTGCCGCGCCGAGGTCAAACCCCCCTTCCTCGGCTACGCCTACCCCGCCGGCGGGCAGCGGGGAACGACCGTCGAAGTCACCCTGATGGGCCAGAATCTGGAAGGCGCCAGCGAGATTCACATCGCCGGCAAAGGGGTCGCCGCGAAGATCCTCAAAACCGACCCCAAGGCCGGGCCGCCGCCGGCATCGTCGCAGGCGCTGGCGTTCACGGCGTCGGCGACCGTCGCCTTCACCATCGCCGCGGATGCCGAGCCGGGCCTGCGCGATGTCCGCATCATGACGCCCGGCGGCATGTCCAACCGACTGCGCTTTGACGTCGGGCAACTCCCGGAGGTGATGGAGAAGGAACCCAACAACACGCGGCAGCAGGCGCAACTCGTCTCCATGCCCGTGACCATCAACGGCCAACTCATGGAGGGCGACCGCGACTGTTTTCGTTTCACCGCCAAAGCCGGCCAGAAACTCGTCTGCCGCGTGCAGGCGCGTGTGCTGATCCCGTTCATCGCCGACGCCGTTCCCGGCTGGAACGATGCGGTCCTGACGCTGATGGATGCCAACGGACACCAGCTCAAGACCGTAGACGACTTCCGTTTTCAACCCGATCCGGTGCTGATATACGATGTCACCAGGGACGGCGAGTACATCCTGGAGATTACCGATGTGCTCATGCGCGGCCGGGGGGATTTCGTCTACCGCCTGAGCGTCGGCACGCTGCCGTTCATCACCCATGTCTTCCCGCTCGGCGGGCAGCGCGGCACGACCACGCATGTCAGCGTCTTCGGCGTCAACCTGCCGGCGACGACGATGGATATCGCCCTGCCGGCCGATGCCCCGGCGAAACGCCCTCTGTGGCTGGCGGCCGGCGGGGTCAATTCCAACTCCGTCCCCTTTGCCGCCGGTGACGCGAAAGAGATCGTGGAAACCGAACCCAACGACACACCCGCGGCGGCCAACCGCGTGGAAGTGCCGGTGACGATCAACGGCCGGATCGACAAGCCCGGTGATGTCGATCACTTCGTCTTCGCCGCCAAAGCCGGCGAGAAGCTGGTCATGGAGGTTCGGGCGCGCCGGCTGGAATCGCCGCCGGATTCCATGCTGACGCTGTTCGGTCCCAAGGGCCAGAAGCTGGCCGAGAACGACGACACGCCCGATCCCGAGGAGGGGATGATCACCCACCAGGCCGACTCGAAGATCATCTACACGACCCCGGCCGCCGGCGATTACACGTTGCGGATCCGCGACATGCAGGGCAAGGGCGGGAGCGAATACGGGTATCGCCTGACGATCGCGCCGCAGCGGCCGGATTTCGCGCTGCGGATCACGCCGGACAACCCGCGGGCGGCCCGGTCGGATTGCGCGGTGCTGACGGTCTACGCCGTGCGGAAAGATGGTTTCGCCGAGCCGATCCGCATCAGCGTCGATGGTTTGCCCAGGGGATGCGTGGCCAGCCTGGCCGAGATTCCGGCCAAACAGGACCGCGTCTCGTTCACGATAACCATCCCCGAAAACGCGCCGCTGGGCATGCTCTCGCCGGGCGTAACGGGGACGGCGCTGGTTGGCGGCAAGGAAGTGACGCGGCGGGCGCTGCCGGCCGAAGAGGTCATGCAGGCGTTCAGCTACAAACATGTGCTGCCGACGGGCGAACTGGCGATGATGGTGGTGGAGGGCGGCGGAATGGCCCTGTCCCTGGCCGCGCCGCTGACAGCGCCGCTCGAAGTGGCGCCGGGCGCACAGATCGACCTGCCGGTGAAGGTCATCCGCAAACCCGGCGACAAAGGCGCCATCGCCTTCAAGCTCGAAAATACGGGACAGGGCGTCTCGCTCCGCGGCGGGCTCATCGCGGCCGACAAGGACGAAGGCGTGGTGACCCTGGGCGGCTCGCGCGCGGGGACCGTGGGAACCGTGGTGAACGCGATCGTGACCGCCTCGATGCGCAGCGGCAAGGACACGATCACGCGAACGCTCCCCGCGATCCCGATGAAGATCGTGGCCGCGCCGCCGACACCGGCCGCCACGCCGGCGCCGGCAACGCCATCGCCCGTCACGCGGCCGGCGCAAGCCGGCGGACAGATCCGGTCGCCCTGATGTTCCGGGCGCCGGCCTTCACGATACCCGCCGCCGCTCTCCTCTGCTGCGCCGCATCCCGAACAGCACCACCGCCACCAGCCAGATCGTCGCTCCAGGTTCGGGCACCTGCCACGCCAGGCCGTAGTCCTCGGCCAGCGGCGCATCGCCGGTGACATCGAAAGTGTTGCTGAAGAACAACACGCGCAGGGCATAGTCGCCGTCGCCGGGAATCGCGACATAGAGATGCTCGACGTTGTTGTACAGCGAGCAGGATTCGGCAATCAGCGTGTCGAGTTGGCCATTCGTGACGCTCCAGAGCTGCAGGTCCAGGTCGTTGAAGTACCCCTCTGCGCTCTCGCCCGTGCTCTCGTCGAAGGTGCGGTGGATGAGCCAGTCGAGCGTGGCGGTGAGCATCTGCCCGGCGAGCAGCGGGTCGGAGAAGAAGTAGTCATTTGGAGCACCAAGAGCAACGTGCCCGTAGTCCCAGCCGATGCGCAGGATCGGGCCGCCGCCCGGCCCCGGCAGGTCGGT
>JBEKVL010000088.1:0-12390 GCA_049514055.1 Tepidisphaeraceae bacterium
CGTACAACCAGCACTGTGAACCGCCGGCGTTTGCGCTGGAACCGAATGTCTACGTCCAGTTGACGCACGGATTCATTCGCGGCCGGTACACGTTCGACGAACTGGCCGACCTCTGGCCGGCCAAGTGCAGGCGAATGGGGTTTTATGAGTATTTCTCCGTGTACCTCTGGGACCACGACATGCTGCCCGGCGGCGTCGGGGCCAATATCGCCGCGCTGCGTACGCGGATCGCCGCCCACGCGGCCCACGGCGCCACCAGCATCGACGCCGAAAGCGGCGACAACTGGGGGCCGCACGGCCGCGGGTATTACGTCGCCAACAAACTCATGTGGGATCCCAAGGCCGACGCCGGCACGATCCTGGACGATTTCTACCAACGAGCCTTTGGCCCCGCAGCACCGGCCATGAAGCGATACTACGAGCGCTTCGATCCCGGCAACGAGCCGCTGATGAGCGAGTCGCTGCTGGCCGAGGGATTCCGCGATGTGCAGGAAGCCGCGACGCTCGCCATAGACCGCCCCGACGTGCAGGCACGGCTGCACGATTTGAAACATTATCTGCGTTTCGTGCAACTGACTTGGGACTTGCAGCGCGAGAAGGACAAGGAGCTTCGCAAGGCCGGGACCATCGCGGTTCTGCGGCTCGTCTGCCGGACGCGGTTCTCGTATATGAACCACTGGCAGGCGCTGCGGCACGAGCTTGCCTCCAAGGCCGCCAGAGAGTTCGACGAGCCGACATGGGTGTTGAACGACCCCTCGCCCAAGCCGTGGAACGACGACCGGGCGTACACGGCCGAAGAGACCGAAAAGGAGTTTCAGCAAGGTCTGTCCCGGTTTCGGGCGGAACCCGTCGAGCAACTGACATTCTCACAGGATCTGGTGCCGGCGCGCGTCGCCAACGCGCCGCCGGCGGCAAGCGACCAGCGCTACCAGGGCTCCGGCCGCTACGCGTTCTATAGCCGGCAAGGCGAGCCACTGACCTTCGAAATCAAGACGGGAATCATCGCTTGGTATCGCGATCGCGCCGCCGCCCGTTACACCATCACGGACGCCACCGGCGCGAACGTCGCCCAAGGCCGCCTGCCCCAGGACGGGGAGATGCATCCGCTGGAGATCGAAGTGCCCCGAGCCGGCCTCCACTTCCTCGATTTCGACGACGCCGGCGCGGGCTGGGGCATCAATGTAGCGGCCGGGAAGTCTTGCTCGATTGTCCTGCCCCGTGGCCGGGCAATGTCCCACATGGGACACATGCAGACCATGTACTTCTACGTGCCCAAGGGATCGCGCGATCTTCGCTACTACTGGCTCGGCGGCCCGCACAAGGTACACACCCCCGACGATCGAACCGTCGTCGATGTCTCCACCAGCGGCCGGTTCGTCACCATTCCTGTCCCCGACGGCCAGGACGGCAAAATCTGGAGCTTCACGCAACTTGCCCTGGGCCATCTCTGGTTCTTCAACGCGCCCAACCTGTTGGCTGCTTCTCCAGATGCGCTCCTGCTGCCGCGGGAACTGGTGGAGAAGGATAAGTTACCGGCGGGTCAACCACGCGCCCAGGCCGCCGCTCCCGCCGTGATCATCTCCGACGCCAAGCCGGACAGCAACGGCATCCTCGTCCACGAGGTCAAGTCGCCGTTTCAGGCAGGCACCACGCAAATCCGCATCCTCCGGCCCGACAAACTCGACCGCAGCACGCTGTACCCGGTAGTCTACATCCTGCCGGTGGAGAAGCTCAACGAAGACCGCTATGGCGATGGCCTGCTGGAAGTGAAGAAAAATGACCTGCACAACAAGCATCAGGCGATCTTCGTCGCCCCCACCTTCTCGCACCTGCCCTGGTACGCCGATCATCCGGCCAATCCGGAAATCCGTCAGGAGACGTATCTGCTGAACGTGGTCATTCCGTTCATTGACCGAACTTACCCGGCGCAGGCCCGGGCCGATGGCCGTCTGCTCCTGGGATTCAGCAAATCCGGTCGGGGCGCGTTCAGCCTGCTGCTACGCCATCCAACGCTCTTCGGCAAGGCGGCCGCTTGGGATGCCCCGCTGATGAAGGACAAGCCGAACCAGTTCGGCATGGGCGAAGTCTTTGCCACCCAGGCCAACTTCGAGGAATACCAGATCACAAAGTTGCTGGAGAAACAGGCAGGCATCCTGCAGGACAAGCCGCGCCTGGCATTAGTCGGATACGGCAATTTCCGCAGCCACCACCAGCAGGCCCACGACCTGATGATGAAACTCAAGATCGCCCACGAATACCGCGACGGCCCGGAGCGGCAGCATGTGTGGGACAGCGGCTGGGTGGCCGACGCGGTACAGTTCCTGTTACCGTCCGAGAATTCCCAGCCTGTACGTTAATCGTTATCCTGATGCAGACTTGGTGAACACGACAGCCGGCAATCAAACAAGGCGGAGCAACTCATGCACCCTGCAAAACACTACCTCATCGTGATCGTGGCGGCTTCCCTGGCTTTGTGCGGCACCACCCGGGCGGCCGACGCGGACAAGGACGCCAAACCCCTCCGGGCCGGCATCATCGGCCTCGACACCTCGCATGTGATCGCCTTCACCAAACTCTTCAACGATCCCAAAGCCGAGGGCGACCTGGCCGCCATCAAGGTGGTCGCGGCCTTTCCCGGCGGGAGCCAGGACATCGCCTCCAGCCGCGACCGCGTCGTCGGCTACACCAGCGACCTCAAGGCCATGGGCGTGGAAATCGTCGACACCATTCCGGCTCTGCTGGAAAAGGTCGACGTCGTGCTCCTCGAAAGCGTGGACGGCCGGCCGCATCTCGAGCAAGTCCGGCCCGTTTTCGCCGCCGGCAAACCCGTCTTCATCGACAAGCCCTTGGCCGGAACGCTGGCCGACGCGATCGCCATCGACGCGCTGGCAAAGAAACACAACGCCGTCTGGTTCTCCTCGTCCGCCCTGCGATTCTGCACCAACATTCCCACGATGCGTACCAGCGAGCAGGTCGGCCAGGTGACCGGCTGCGACGCCTGGAGCCCCTGTTCGATCGAGCCGACGCACCCGGATCTGTTCTGGTACGGCATCCACGGTGTCGAGATTCTCTACACGATCATGGGGCCGGGCTGCGAGTCGGTCACGCGGGCCAGGACGGACACCGCCGAAGTCGTCACCGGCACCTGGAAAGACGGCCGCGTCGGCATCTTCCGTGGCATCAAGAAGGGCAAGCAGGACTACGGCGCCATGGTCTATGGCACCAAAGGCAACCTCGCCAGCGGCGGCTACGACAGTTACAAAGGCCTGGTCCAGCAGATCGCCATCTTCTTCAAATCCCACAAACCCCCGGTGAACGCGGAGGATACGCTGGAGATCATGGCTTTCATGGAAGCCGCCGACGAGAGCAAACGCCAGGGCGGCGCGCCGGTGAAGTTGGAGAGCGTCATCGCCAAAGCCCGCGAGCAGGCCAAGGCGAGAGTTGGCGATTAGCGCGGCGCGTCTTGTGAGGGCCGCGGTCCCCTGGGGCCGCTTCGCGGGGCAAGCATCCCGGCCGCGCAGGAGCACGGCTCTCCCGGATCTGTGGTCGTGCCCGGCCACAGGAACACGATTCCGCGATTTGCCCATGGCGGGGTGGTTGCGATAGACTCACGACTTGGTTGGCGTTGGCGCCGTGTCACCGAGCGTGCGGTGGGTGAAATGGCAGGCAGGACTGCCTGTCTCACTGTTCACCCGACACAGCCAGGGTGATGCGGCACTTGCGGATCGGAATGCAATGCGTGATTGCGGGCAAAGCGCGGTGGTGTTGGCGCGGGCGGCCTTGGGTGCCGTCGCCGCGTTGGCGTGCAGCGGCGGCTGCGCACAGCCGCCGGACAGCAAGCGCGGGATTCTCGATGAGAACCCGGCCGTGAAGATCCCCGCCATCAAGCGAGCGGGGGCGGTCAAGGACGCCACCCAGGCCTCGTCGCTTGTCGATCAACTGACGGACGAGGATGCGGCCATTCGCTTCTACGCCATCGAGGCGCTGAAATATCTGGCCGGCGACGATCTGGGCTATCACTACTACGACGATCGGCCGCAGCGGGACAAGGCGGTGGAGCGGTGGCGGCAGTGGTTGCTGACTCAGCAGCCCGCGGCCACGGCGGCTACCCAGCCGACGACCCGGCCGGCGATGGTCGATGGGCAATAGCGGGACTCATGGAGGCCGTGTCATGAATGGCGGAAATGGTGAACGTCAGCCGGGCGAACTGCACATGGAAGTCAGTTCACACCCTGCGAACCTGTCTGAAGCACGGAAAGCGGTTGAATCGCTGTGCCGGGAATGTGGATTCGCCGAGGCAAGCTGGCACGAGATCGGACTGGTGGTCAACGAGGCCATGGCCAATGTCATCCGCCATGCCTACCAGGGCGACAAGGAGCGGCCGATGCACCTGGACGCGAGGTTTGACGAGCAGGCCGTGCATATCTGGATTCGCGACTGGGGCAACGGGGTCAATCCGCTGGACCTGCCCCAGACCAAGCGGGACCGTCTCGAGCCGGGCGGGATAGGGCTCGTGTGCCTGAGGCAGTTGATGGACGAGGTTGAGTTCTGTCCGCAGGAAGACGGGATGCTGCTGAAGATGAGCCGGCGCCTGGACCATGGTCCGGGCGCTTGTGGCGAGGACGAACAGGATAGAAGGAGAGCAGGTTGATGCTTATGTCAGATCATGAACCCGAGGTTCGACTGGTCGGATCGTCACGCAAAGAAGGCGACGCGGTGGTCGCGGCGGTGGCCGGAGAGGTGGATTTGCACAACAGTCCGCAGTTGCGGAAGGAACTGATGGAGCTGATCGCGCGGCACAAGCCCAAACGCATGGTGCTCAATCTCGCGCAGGTGCCCTACATGGACAGCAGCGCGATTGCGGTGCTGGTGGAGGTGTTACGGAAAGTGGGCAAGGGCGGCAAGGTGGTCCTGACCACCCTCCAGCCGCGCGTGAGGGGCATTCTCGAAATTGCCAAGCTCAACGAAGTGTTCAAGATCGCCGCCGACGAAAAGGAAGGCATGGTCCTGTAGCGCGACAGGGGAGGCATGGATATGCGGATTGTATTGGCGCCACTGTACGGTCTTCTGACCCTGCTCACCTTTGTGGGCGGGGTCGGGCTGTTGATGCTCGACATGGCCAGGGCCGTGCCGGCCGCCCTGATGGCGCGCCGCGGGCGGCGGCTGGGCTGGCAGAATCTCTGGGCGCAGATGAACCGCGTGGGCGTGCAGTCGATTCCGATTGTCTTTCTGGTGATGTTCTGCATTGGTTCGATCCTGGCGCTGCAAATGGCCCCGACGCTGGATCGCTTCGGCGTGGCGGCGACGATCCCGAACATCATCGCCGTGGCGGTGTTTCGCGAACTGGGGCCACTGGTGTCGGCGGTGGTGCTGACCGGGTTTGCGGGGGCGTCGATCGCGGCCGAAATCGGAACGATGACGGTGTCCGAGGAGATTGAGGCGCTTGAGGCGGAGGCGATCGCGCCCGTGCGGTTTCTGGTCGTGCCGCGGGTGCTGGCGACGACGGTGATGATGGTGTGCCTGGCGCTGCTGGGCGACGTGGCCGGGACGGCGGGCGGCCTGGTCATCTGTTCCGGGCCGCTGGACATGAACCTGCGCATGTTCCTGCACCGCGTCTTTTCACAGTTGCTGGTCAGGGACTTTGTGACCGGCCTGTTCAAGGCGGGCGTGTTCGGTATGCTCATTGCCTCGCTGGCGTGCTATCTCGGGCTGAATGTGACCAACGGGGCCCAGGGCGTCGGCCAGGCGACGACGCGAACCGTGGTGTATACGATCGTTGCGTTAATCATCGTGGACCTGATGTTCACGGCGGTATTTTTCGCGCTGAATCTGTAGAACAACATGCCCACCCCGGTCATACAAGTTCTCGACATCACCAAGGAATTCGGCGGCAGGACCGTGCTGGACGCGATTCGACTGGATGTCTTCGAGGGTGAAACCCTGGTCATCCTGGGCGGGTCGGGGTCGGGCAAGTCGACGCTGCTGCGGCTGATGATCGGCAACCTCATGCCCGAGGGCGGCGATATCATCGGACTGGGCAAGAGCCTGCGGAGCATGAGCGACGGCGAACTGGCAGAGTACCGGAAGTCCATCGGAGTGCTCTTCCAGTCCGGCGCGCTGTTCAACTCGATGAGCGTGGCCGACAACATCGCCCTGCCGATCCGCGAGCACACTGATCTGGCCGAGGAGACCATCGACATCATCGTGAAGATGAAACTCGAGCTGGTCGGGCTCCGGGAGCACGCCGACAAGATGCCGTCGCAGCTCTCGGGCGGCATGAAGAAGCGTGCGGGCCTGGCCCGCGCGCTGGCGATGGACCCCAGGATACTCTTCTACGACGAGCCCTCGGCCGGGCTGGACCCGGTGACCAGCGCGGAGATCGACCAGCTCATCATCGACCTGAACCGGAAGCTGGGCGTGACCAGCGTCGTCGTGACGCACGAAATGGACTCGGCGTTCCGCATCGCCCATCGGATGGTGCTGCTCGATCGCGGCAAGTTCATTGTCAGTGGCACGCCCGAGGAGATGCGCAACAGCACCGATCCGCTCGTGCGGCAGTTCGTTTTCGGGCTGATCGAAGGCCCGCTGACCGAGCGCAAGCGAGGCAGCGGCTATGCCAACGACCTTCTGGGCCTCGATCCAGTGATTTGAGGGAAGACCATGAGCAACAAGAAACGCAATCCACTGCTGGCCGGACTGCTTATCGTGGCGTCCATTGCCGGCGCCGTCGCCATCGTTCTGGGAATCAAGGGAATGTCGTGGCTCACCGACAAGACGGAGATCCGCTATGTGAGTTTCGCGCTGAACGACGACGTCGGCGGGCTGGCCATGGGCGACGATGTGCGCATCGGCGGCTACAAAGTGGGGGAGGTGCGCTCGATCGAACTGGTGCAGCCGGCCGACCCGCGCCTGGCCGGGGGCGTGCTGACGATCGATCCGGCTTCGCCGCCGGCGCGGCCGGCCATGAAGAAGATCGAACTGACGGCGGACCAGCGGCTGCTGGTGAGCATCTCGGTCCCGGTGAAGTACGTTTGGCGCCAGGGCATCAGGGTGTCGATTCAGAGCACGGTCACGGGGCAGAGCAATCTCAACTTTGAGACTCTGGGCGTGGGCGACGAGCTTGCCAAAGGCGCCGTGCTGGCCGGCCGGCCGGGGGCGTTCTCCGAGCTGCTGGCGATGGTCGGCGAGCTCAAACCCAGGGTCTCGGGAATACTGGCGCAACTGAACGACCGCACGCTGCCGGCGGCCACGACGGCGATCGAGGTGCTGCGCGACCAGACGTTCCCGGCGGCCCGGCAGGCCATCGAGAAGGTGCGCGATCAGACGGTCCCCAAGATGAACGATACGCTGGATGAGTTCCGGGGCACGGCGAAAGCGACCACGGCGACGGTGGACAAGATCAAGGCGCAGATCGATCCGGCATTCGCGAAATACCACAAGGCGGGCGACTCGGCGATAGGCATGATGGATGAAATCCGCGCCGTCTTCGGGGACACCAAGACCGACTTCCGCACGACCATGGCCAACCTGAGTGCGTCGACCGGGAACGTCAAGGAGAAGCTGCCGGGGATTCTCGACAAGCTGGACAGCGCGATGGTGAAGGTCAACGAGGTTGTGGGCGGGGCCAAGGAAGCGCTGGTTGACATCAAGACATCGATGGAGAACGTGCGCGACGCGACGGGCACGCTCAAAGCGATTCTGGTGGGGAACAAGGGTCGTATCGACATCATGATCGAGGCGTTGAAGAACACCGGCCACAACCTTGAGCGGACCACGGCCGACCTGCGCCACAGTCCCTGGCGATTGCTCTATCAGCCCAAGGAGGCGGAGCTGTCCAACCTGCAACTGTTCGATTCGGCCAGGGAGTTCGCCATCGGCGCCACGGGTCTGAATGATGCGGCCCAGGCGCTGCGCGATGCGCTCAAGGACGGCAAGGCTGATCCGGCCACCGTTGCCGACATGCTGAAGCGGCTGGATGATGAGTTCAAGAAGTTCGGCACGGCCGAGAAGAAGCTGTGGAATGAAGTGAAGGATTAATCATGCGATATGCGATTGCCCTGGTGACGGTTGTTGCGTTCCTTGCGGGAATTTGTGGGACGAATGCGGTTGCCGCTGCGGCCGAGCCGGTGCGGGTGTTGATCTGGCCGGAGAACAAGGCTCCGGTGGGCGATGGGACATTCGAGACGGCCGAGGTGCCGATCACGATTCACCTGCCAGCACCCGAAAAGGCGACGGGCGCGGCCATGGTGATCTGTCCCGGCGGCGGCTACGGCGGCCTGATGGAAGGGCCCGAGGGTCACGGCATCGCCAAGTGGCTCAACGAGCACGGCATCGCGGGGATCGTGCTGAAGTACCGATTGCCCAAGGGAAGGTATCGCGTGCCGATGCTGGATGCCCAGCGGGCCATCCGCGTCGTGCGTTCGCACGCGACTGAATGGAAGATCGATCCGAAGCGCATCGGCATCATCGGCTTCTCAGCCGGTGGACACCTGGCCTCTACGGCGGAGACGCACTTCGACGCCGGCGACGAGAAATCCGCCGACCCCGTGGATCGCCTGAGTTGCCGGCCGGATTTTGCGGTGCTGGTTTACCCCGTAATCACCATGGGCGCTAAGACGCACGGCGGCTCGCGAACAAACCTGATGGGGCCGACTCCGTCGCCTGAGATCATCGACCGGATGTCCAACGAGAAACAGGTGACCGACAAGACGCCGCCGACGTTCCTGACGCACGCGAAGACGGATTCGGTGGTGCCGGTGGAGCACAGCCGGATGTTCTACGAGGAGTTGAAGAAGCACGGCGTGAAGGCGGAGTACCTGGAGTTTGAGCAGGGGACGCATGGGTACAGCGGGTACAAGGGCAAGGAATGGGATGGCTGGCAGGAGGCGTGCATCAAATGGGTGAAGGAGCTGGAGCAGAAGTAGGGCGGCTGCTGATAGTCCGTGGGCCGTTTCGTGGTTCAAACGCGATGGAATATGAAGCAGTCGCGGGTACAATTCTACCGTGGTACGCATTTACCTTGATGTCTCGTGTCTGAATCGGCCGTACGACGACCAACAACAGGCGCGTATCCGTCTGGAAACAGAGGCGATCTCGATCATCATGGAACGATTCGAGGAAGGTCGATGGCTGCATCTGGCTTCCGATATGGCGGTTATCGAGATCGAGGCAACTCCCGATGCCAAACGCCGTCGTCGCGCACTCTCGCTGCTGCCGGATCGTTCCGAAATCGCCCCTTTGGATGAGGCGATTTGGTCCCGTGCGACGGAATGCGAGGCCATGGGCTTCAAGCCGGCCGACGCGGTTCATGTTGCCGCGGCCGAAGCGATGCGGGCTGATGTGCTGTTGACCTGTGATGATCGGATGTTCAAGGCGGGTGTCAGGAATCGGACCCGGTTGCATGTTGGCGTCGCCAATCCGCTATCATGGTTAAAGGAGCACGAAGATGACTCAAACACTTGACGAGATACGTCGCGATGGTTTGGCGGCGCTGCGCCAGAAGCTGGGACGGGCCGGCATGATTCGCTTTCTCCAACAGTTCGGCAGCGGAAGCGGCGATTACGCCAAGGACCGGCATGCGTGGGTGGATCGAACCAGCATGAGCGACCTTCGCAAGGCCGCAACGCGGGTTTGTTCGAGCAGTGGTACCAAGAAGTAACGTGAGCAACGGGGTTTCGAAATCCATGACGCCAGACGAACGGCTTACGGAGATTTTCGACCGCGGCTTGAGGGAGGGCGTTGATTTTCTCACCCCGACCGAACGCGATCTTTATCTGATACAAGACTTCATCATTGAATACGAGATGAATGGCCTGTCGGGCTATTTCTATAATCGCCTGCCGGACCTGCTGGCGATCACGTCTGCGGCGCAGGCGATGCAACGATATGGCCTCACGGAGTTGTCGCAAATCCTGTCTGAGGCGGCAGAATTGTTCCGTGGCTATGCCGACCCGGAACCTCCAACGACATGGCGATGCGTACTACAACTGTACGATCCTGGCGACCGGCTGAGCCAACTCTCGGATCGAGTGGTTGCTCTCCGCGACTACGGACTAGCCGATTCCACCATTAGGTAACCACGGGCTGGCTGAGAGAACCACGCATTCAAGCGCCGCAAAAGCCGCGAGCATCGGGCCTTGCATGCTTGGACCACGATGCTCCATTCGGATTCTGGCATTCATGATTCCACATCCCCTTTGACCCGCGCCCCCCCGTTCATTATCCTGCACCCATGGCCCTTATCAAACTGCCCGACGGCAACACCAAAGAACTTCCCGACGGATCAACCGTACGCGACCTCGCCCTGTCCATCGGCCCGCGACTGGCCCAGGCGGCCCTCGCGGGCAAGGTGGACGGCAAGCTCGTGGATATGGCGCACAAACTCACCGGCGAGCACCAGGTTCAGATCGTCACCGAGAAAGACCCGGATGCCCTCGAACTCGTGCGGCACTCATCCGCACACATCATGGCCCAGGCGCTGCGGCATCTCTATGGCAAGGATCTGCAATACACCATCGGGCCGGTGGTCGATACCGGGTTTTACTACGACATCAAATTCCCGGCCGGGGTCAGCTTCTCGGTGGAGGACATGGCCAAGGTCGAGGAGGAGATCAAGAAGATCATCGCGGCCGACCTGCCGTTCACGCGCGAGGATGTGCCCTGTGCCCAGGCCCGCGAGATATTCAAGGCCGAGCACCAGCCGTTTAAGGATGAGATCATCGACGAGTTGGAGAAGGGCGGCGAGACTTCCGTCTCCGTCTACCGCCAGGGCGATTTCACGGACCTGTGCCGCGGGCCGCATGTGCCCTCGACCGGGCGGATCAAGGCGATCAAGCTGATGAGCGTGGCCGGGGCGTATTGGCGCGCGGATGCCGATCGCGACCAACTCACCCGCATCTACGGCACCGCGTTCCACGATAAGAAGCAGCTTGAGGAACATCTGAAGGTGCTGGAGGAAGCCAAGAAGCGCGACCACCGGTTCCTTGGCCCGCAACTTGGGTTGTTCACGATTGATGACGCGGTTGGGCAGGGCCTGGTGCTCTGGAAACCCAAGGGCGCGATCATTCGCCAGGAACTCCAGAACTTCATCTCCGAGCACCTGCGACGGCAGGGATATCAGCAGGTTTTCACGCCCAACATCGGCCGGCTCAGTCTCTACAAGACTTCCGGGCACTATCCGTACTATCGCGACAAGCAGTTCCCGCCGCTGGTCGATCGCGAACTGGTCGATCAACTGGCCAAGGACGGCTGCTCGTGTGCGGAACTGGCCAACCGCATGGAGAAGGGCGAGGTTGATGGTTATCTGCTCAAGCCGATGAACTGTCCGATGCACATCCGCATTTTCGCCAGCGAGCAGCGCAGCTATCGCGAACTGCCCGTGCGGCTCGCGGAATTCGGCACCGTGTATCGCTGGGAGCAGTCGGGCGAACTCGGGGGCATGACCCGCGTGCGCGGGTTCACCCAAGATGACGCGCACCTCTTCTGCACCGAGGAGCAGGTTCCGGCCGAGGTTCTGGGTTGCCTCGAACTGGTGAAGATCGTGCTCGGCACGCTGGGCATGAACCAGTATCGCGTGCGCGTCGGCCTGCGCGATCCGGACTCGGCCAAATATGTCGGTTCGACCGAGCAGTGGGACAAGGCCGAGAAAGCATGCAAGGACGCGGCGTCGACGCTGGGCGTGGAGTTCAAGGTTGAGCCCGGCGAGGCGGCTTTCTATGGCCCGAAGATCGACTTTGTGGTGCGCGACATCATCGGCCGCGAATGGCAGCTTGGCACGGTGCAGGTGGACTATCAGTTGCCGGTTCGGTTCAACCTGGAATACGTCGGCGCCGACAACCACCCGCATCGGCCGGTGATGATTCATCGCGCCCCGTTCGGCTCGATGGAGCGATTCATCGGCGTGCTGACCGAGCATTTCGCCGGCGCGTTCCCGCTCTGGCTCTCGCCGGTGCAGGTGGCCGTGCTGTCGATCTCGGAGCGATTCAACGACTACTCCAACGAGGTGATCGCCGCGCTGAAGCAGGCCGGGATTCGCGTGGAACCGGTGCTGGGCGCCGACAAGATCGGCGCCAAGATCCGCGATTCGTCGATGCAGAAGATTCCGTACATGCTGATCATCGGCGAGAAGGAACTGGCGGAGCGCAAGGTGGCCGTGCGCCACCGCACCGCCGGCGACAAGGGCGCCATGCCGCTGGTGGATCTGGTGGAGCGGCTGAAGCAGGAGATCGCGACGAAGGCGCTGGGGCCGGTGTAGGGGGTGCGGCTCGGTTCGGAGTTCACGCTTTAGCGTGTCTTGGCCAGAAAACACGCTGAAGCGTGAACTCCGAACGTGGTGATGCAGCCCGCCATCCTGTGGTATAATAGCTGAGACAGGAGTGGTCCAATGACAAT
>JBEKVL010000089.1:0-12361 GCA_049514055.1 Tepidisphaeraceae bacterium
ATCGCTTGTGATGTCAATGAGTAGTCAGTAGTCAATGGGGCGAGGCACTGTCTGATTCGCTCGATCCACCAGCTGCGCCCCGTCTCATTCCCGAATAAGGTGGGATGTCCCCCTTATTTGCTTCGAGCGAGAAGGCGCAGCCGACGTGTTCCTCAATGATCGCAAGGTCGGTACCTACCGGGGCGTTGGTAACAGTGTGATATTCGATTCCGCCTTTCGATTACACTTCCAGGCGGAGTCGGACACGGACCACCTGCTCATTGATGTATCGATCAGCGACAAATGAACAAAGGATGGCACACGGTGGTCTTTTTCGAGTCTTAACTATTCTAATGGGATTGGATTCGATATACGGCTTCCATCGCTATTCCACTTCGATCACCTCGGCGCGGTGGATATGCACGGGAGCGTCCCAGATGCCCACGCCCAGGCAGCGGTCATCCTTGAGGCTCCATAGGCTGTTGGGGGACAGGTTGCTGTAATCCGTGAGGGAATGATGGCTCCCACGGCGTATAGACGGCGATCCGGAAACGTACAGAACAATTCGCAGAGTGCCCTCACCCCAACCCTCTCCCGGAGGGAGAGGGAGCAGGAGGATCGCGGAGTTGTTCTTGCGTGCATCCTTACGCCTTCAGCCCGCTCAGGTTCACTTCAAGCCGGCGATTTTCGCGGAGCAGGTCCGCCATGGTCAGGCCGCCCTTCTTGAGGCAGGCCTCGCGGGCGAGGATCGTCGTGAGGCAACTGTCGATGGCCAGGGGAACCGTGTCGTTGGCGCAGTTGCCCTCGAGGACGTTCTTGTGGAAGGTGGCGATGTTGCGGACCGCGCCGGCCTCGTAGAGGTTGTCGATGGTGCCGCCGGCGAATTGCTGCGGGCCGCCGCGGATCAGGGCGCGGCCGCCGTAGCCGATCTTCATGTAGGCATCGCCGAGGAACTCGCAGGTGGCCAGCGGATCGTCCGGGCCGGTCATGCCCTTGGAATGGCGGCCGGTGTGCGTCCAGATCAGACCATCGTCGAACTCGAAGGTGATGCCGAACATGTCGTGGCTGTCGCCGTGCGGCGTGGCGCGGGACAGGCGGGATATGCCGGCGGCGGCCACGGGGGTCTTGCCGAGCACCCACATCATTGCCTGCACCGGATGGATACAGGCGTTGACGTGATATCCGCCGCCGATGGCGACGTCGTTGCACCAGATCAGCGAGCGCAGGCGGCTTTCGATGTTCTGGGTCAGGGGCGGATCGCCGAACAGGCCGCCGTAGTAGAAGCTCTTGACCATGCCCAGCCGTCCGAGCGCGCCTTCGCGGAATCGTTTGGCGGCCTCGAGGTTTTGCGGGTCCGTGGGCATCTGGTAATCGACCAGGAAGCACTTTTTCGCATCGGTCGCCTTTTTCGCGGCCGCCTGCACCTGGAGGCATCCGGGAACATCGACGGCGATCGGCTTGGCCATGTACACATGCAGGCCGGCCTCGACGGCCGCCCTCACATGCTCGGGGAAGAAACAGGGCGGTGTCTCCAGGGCGACGGCCTCGATGCCGCTGTCGATGAGTTTGCGATAGCCCGAGAGGCCGGAGAACCGCCGCGATGAGTCCACGCCCAGGGCATCGCCGGCGGCGTCCGCAACCTGCTGGAAGTAGTCGGCGACGGCATCCATTTCGTAGCCGCCGTGGCGTTTGAAAAGGCCGGCGATCCACGCGCCCCGGCCGCCGCCGCCGACGACGCCGAGTTTGATCTTGCGGCCGGCACCCGCCGCGGCAGCCGGTTGAGTGATGATCGCCGCGGCGGCGAGCGACGAAGCGGCTACGAAATGGCGACGGGAAAGAGCTTGGGCGTTGGGTGGGCGGGTCATGGTTGGTGCTCCGAAGAAGGTTGGTGGCAGAATACAGCGTGGCGGGTGTGGGGTCCAGCGAGGGGGGCCGGATGGAGGCGGAGGTAATCGGTGATCGGTTATCGGCGGAATGCAGGTCCAGGGAATGACGAAACTCGATAAACTTCATGCCGGTCGGCCGGCTTTGCGGCGGCGCTGCGGCCGGCCTGACCGGCGCCGGCTGACCCTGGGCAGGCGGAGGAGCAATCCATTGCCTGCCGACGACTGGCAACAGGCAGGCAACAACCCCGATGGCGAGAAGCGTTCTCAGACTCATACCGGCTCCGCCCAGTGGTACTCCCGCTGGCCCGGCCCGTTTCCCGTTTGCTGAGGTCCGCTTGACGCCACGCGCTGAAATATCCCCATCGGGAATATTCGGTATAAGGATGCCAAAACAGCCGCATAAGTTCCCGATCGGTAAAATAGTCGTTGACTTGGCACAGTTATGGCCTATTATTACCGATCGGTAAACTATGGGTATCAGAACGACCGAACAGCTTGGAACGGCGATTCGCATCCGCCGAAAGCAACTGAAGATCACCCAGCGGGAACTGGCCATGACGTGCGGCACGGGTTTGCGGTTCATCGTCGATCTGGAGAAGGGCAAGCCGACCTGTCAGATCGGCAAGACCCTGGATGTGCTGCAATCGCTGGGGCTCGGCGTCGAGGCCGTGCCTCTCGGCCGTGCGGCAAGCGGAGACAGGCCATGAAGCGGTTGATTGTCTATCTGAACAGCAATGCGGTCGGGACTCTCGATCAAGACGACAGCGGGCTGCTCTGGTTCCAGTACGACGCGGCGTGGCTCAACAGCCCTGATGCCATACCGTTGTCCCGGTCGCTGCCGCTGCAGAGCAAACCGTTCAAGGGCAAACTCGCACGCCCCTTCTTCGCCGGCATCCTTCCTGATGAGGGGCCGCGAGGACAGATCGCGGCCATTCTCGGGGTCAGTGAGCGCAATGACTTTGCCATGCTGGAACGTATCGGCGGCGAGTGCGCTGGCGCCGTCAGCCTGTTGCCGGAAGGTGTGCCGCCGCCGGGTTCCGGCGAAAAGCGAATGCGCGAACTGAGCGAGAAGGAACTACAGGAGGTCATCGCCGAACTTCCACGCCGGCCCTTGATGGCGGGCGCGGAGGGCATCAGGCTGTCGCTGGCCGGGGCGCAGTCCAAGTTGCCGGTGATCATCCATGGTTCCACGGTTGCATTGCCTTTGGGCAACACAGCCAGCACGCACATTATCAAGCCGGAGCCGGAGCGATTTCCCGGACTCGTCGCCAATGAAATCCTCTGCATGACGCTGGCAAGGTCGCTCGGTCTGAATGTCCCGCCGGTTGCCACTCGTATGGTCGGCAGCAAACCCTGCATCGTGGTCCAGCGATACGACCGGTCCATCAACCCCGATGGCACAATCGTGCGTGTTCACCAGGAAGACTTCTGCCAGGCGTTGGGGTTCCCGCCGGAAAAGAAGTATCAGCAGGAGGGCGGCCCATTACTCCGCGACTGCATCAGTATGCTGCGTGACTGGTCCACGATTCCCGCATTGGACATCCGGGACTTTCTCGATGGTTTGATCTTCAACGTGCTGATCGGAAACGCCGATGCCCACGCCAAGAACTATTCCGTCATCTACCGGGACGGCCAGCGGCGGCTGGCCCCGTTGTATGACCTGGTCTGCACACTGGCATGGCCGGAGTTGTCGAAAGTCCCCGCGATGAAGATCGGCAGGAGTGAATCCATGGAGACAATTACACCCGCACACTGGGAGAAGATGGCCGAGGAAACCCGCGTGAGTTGGCCCATGCTGCGTGAACGCATCGCGGAGCTTGCTCGCAGAACCATCGCAGGCTTGCAGGACGCCACCTTGCGCGGTGCTGCCAATGACACCACGGCGGCGGATCGCGTGGCTAGCATTATCGAGGGATGTGCGTCTTCATGGCTCGAAAGATCAAGATAATCGCGGTCGTTCTCGTTCCGGGTTCCGGGTTCCTAAAGAATGACTCCCGTCCCTTTTGAATCGTCCGGGTTCCTAAAGAATGACTCCCGTCCCTTTTGAATTGTCCCCTTTTGAATTGTCCCAGTGATCTGCTCCTGCCGCTCGGGCCGAAGCGGCCAGAGTCCAAGGTGTTGAGCGGCTACGCTCGCTGGACAACCGACGTGTTCGAAGAGCGTGGCCGGTGATTCCTGCGCTGGACGCCCGATGCGCTCCGATCCTTCTACGTCCAGGGCCTGCTGTATCATGAGGTTGGCCATCATGTCGACTGGTATCGGCGCCGATGGAACAAGGCCAAGCGCAGGAACTGCGAAGAGGTCGCTGAACAGTATGCCATCGAGTGGAGCGCCTCGGGGAAACAGGTGCATCCGGAGTGAGAGCACGCAGACCACAAACGGGGCACACACCACACACGCGACCGGTTTGTTATTGCGAACGGGTCGAGCCGATCAGCGAATCAAGTCAAGATTGATGCCTGACCCATCTGACCCGTCTTCCGGACACACGGGTTCCCAAACAATGACTCCCGTCCCTTTTGAATGGTCCCACACAATGACGCGGCGACGCAACGAAGCCTGCTTTCGAGGTGGTGAGGCGGCGGAAGTAGAGGCGCCACGGCTTTCACGGATGAGGATGAAGGCTAGAACGATCTTTCAGCCTGTGTCTCCTTTGGTTGCGACCATGCCGCGCTGGGACATCCGTGGCGAATCTGGTTTGTCTGTGGAGAACTATCTACAACTGTGCTAACGAAATAATTTCTCGAAGACATCCGCATCGAAGACTTTGAGCCGATCGGCAAACTCGTTCACATAGAACATATCGGGGGAGAACCGCTGTGCCCGCACGCGGATCGAGAAATTTGGATTCTCCACGTCCACATCAAAAAGTACCAGTCCCACGCCGAAGAGCATGCAGAGTGCCTCAAGCCGTCCCTGATCCTCTTCGGTGAGAGCTGTTGGCATACCGATGTATGTCTTTGCAGAGAAAAGTCTGTATGCCACTGCCTGCCCGAAAGCTACAACGGGTTGCTGTGGATCGATCTTGATCTCCGCAGATACCACTTCCAGGGGGAATTTGATCAGATTGGACGCCAGGGGCTTATATACGCCGATGACGTCGGGTGTTCCCCATTTGCTCCGCAGCCCGGCGCCGCCGAGCGCGGCGACATCGGTCACCTCGTCGAGATCGTTCTTCAACCATTCCGCAAACGGTTCGTAAAAGTCGGACTCCTTGACGCGCTTCCCTTCCGCTGTTGTCTGAACCGTTTCGGGCACGACCGCCGATACCGCGGCATCAGCGCCGGCCGGCTTGTAGAGCCCGCGTGTTGGCTTGCTGATTTCGTTTGGGAAAAGCACTTCCAGGTTCCAGACACTGCCATGAACCGTGTTTCTCGGCGTATCCGGGGTCTGCTGCAGTATTGCATCTACGAGCTGGGTGTAGCGAATACCTCCCGGCTTTGCGTTGATGATTCCTTTGGCCAGCTTCCGAATTTCATGAATGCCGAGTTTAGACATAACCCACCTCGTCAGGGAGAATACAACCGTTTCCCAAATGACGCCAGTAATGGTGGCTTGGATAACCGGCCAAGGGGCGTGCCCAGCTTTCCGGGCAACGGGACCATTCTAAAGGGACGGGAGTCATTGTTTCTCCTGAATCCAGATATCAAGCCGCGGCGCCTCCCAGTTGTACGGCTTGCTGAGGATGTCCATGCGCCCGTCGCCGTTGAGATCGGCGACGCGGGCTTCGTGGAAGCCCATTCCGGTTTGGAAGACGGTTTTGCGGAAGCCGCCCTTGCCGTCGCCGTAGAAAATCAGGGCCTCGGCGTTCGGATTGTCCGGCGTCTTCCTGGTCTCGGTCCACTTGGCCATCTCGGCGACGAAGATGTCGAGGTTGCCGTCGCCGTCGATGTCGGCCACCTGCAGCGAGTGGGGGTGGATCATCTTCCGGCCGACCAGGTCGTGGGCGGTCCAGCTCTTGCTGTCGAACGGATCGCCTTTGCATTCGTGCCACATCACCGGGCCGGAGCCGTCGCCGGGGGCGATGACGATCTGCGGGTACTTGGCATCCTTGATGAACTTGCCGGCGAAGATCAGGCCGCCGATGTCGGCTATTTTCGTCGTCCGCCACTTGCCGTCGCCGAGGTACTTGAACATGCGGTTGCCGGCCAGGAGTTCGGGCCGGCCGTCGCCGTCGATGTCATAGGCGGACATGCCTTCGGCATAGTTGCCGGTTTCGCCGGCCGCACCGGAGAAGATTTCCTGGGCGGGCCATTCCTCGACCTCGCGCGGGTTGGCGGGGATGTCGGCGACGAAGAGTTTCTTGGCGCCCTGGTTCCAATAGGCGAGTTGGGCCTTGCCGGTGCCTTTGAAGTCGGCCATGCACTGGTCGTGATGCTGGGTGGCGCCCGACTTCTTGATGGTGTGGCGTTCCCAGTTCACATTGGGTTTGTAGTCCTTGCCGGGGTTGCGCCACCACCAGATCTCGTTGCTCTGCCAGTCGCCGCCGAAGACGAGGTCTGGGTAGCCGTCGCCGTCGATGTCGTAGACGGCGCCGCCGGCCTCGACGGTGAGGAACTTGCTCTCGATGACGTGGCGGTCCCAGCCGTTGTAGGTGGGGCGATACCAGACCAACGCCGGGGCGGTTTTGCGGAAGGCCAGAACGAAGCCGTTGCGGCCGGATTTGTCGAGGTCGGCGACGACGGCGGCGGTTTGCTGGGTTGATTCGCCGGGCACGGGGAGATCGCCGGTTTTGCTGGAGAGGTGTTTCCATTGCGGTTCGGCCGGGTGGGCGGCGAGGGCGACCGCGATCCACAATGTGGCACATGCACACCGGCGAAGTGCATAAGGCCTTGTCATATACGAACCTCCGCGGGCAACAGGGATGTGCCGGAGTACCGGCACGACGGGCTGGAAGCCCGTGCCACCAATGTTAAACCGGTCTGGGTTACAGGGCTGCCAACTGCTGGAGCACCTTCTGCACCATGGTGGCGGATTCCTCGAATATCTTGCGGGCGTCCGCCTTGGAGTTGGCCGACACCTTGCCCACGGTGGCGGCCACGGTTACGCCATCCTGGCCCGGCGTCAGCACGAGTGACACGGTAAATCCGGATCGGCTGCGGAACTGGTAGGCAATGGTTTCCCCGTTGCCGGGCACGGAATCGGTGATCGCACGGGTGAGAAAACGCAGGCAGTCCGCCAGGTGGCGGAGCTCGTCCAGATCGAGGATATGTGCCGCGCGCGCATCGGGCGAGTTCGCCGGGAGGCCCTTGGCCTCGTAGTCGAGGCGCGCCCCGATCCGGCGGTCATTGGGCCGCAGCGCATCCCTGACCATGATGAGCGTCGGCGTGACGGTGGTTTTTCCGTCCACCAGCCATGCGGAATCGGGCAGGGCTTTTTCTCTTCGTTCCAAGAGGCGGCTGGAGACCGATGAGACCCGATCGATTTCCGTGCCCATTTCGAGATCGCGCACGACCCGGACCTGCACGACCTTCTTCGGGTCCGCGACGGCGGAGAGATACACGCCCTCGGGCAGGGCGGGTTCGTCGGCGGCCGGCCCGGCATCCTGGGCGCTGGCCGGGGAAGGGACGGCGAGCACCACCATGACAAGCGAGAGAAGCGACGCCATGCAGGAATAGAAACGGTTCATATTTCGTTCCGATGTGGTTAATTGCACAAGCAGACAAGTTCGACGGGCAACCGAGCTTACATCGCCACGACCGAGTACTCCATCGCCGCGTAAGTTGCCGTGCGGGCTTCCAGCATGCATGGCCTCAAGCGAGTTGGAAGCCTGCAAACAGAACCGCCGCGCCACTTGAGCCGCGCTGGAGTACCAGCAACATACCGCAAAACCTTGCGCAGAACACCAGCCTAAACGTCGTCGGGACGTGAGTATTACCCGCGTCCCGTCTATTCGTGGTGCCGAGGCGATTTGTGGGAATAGTCCGGACGCCCTGGCGTTCATAAGAGGGCTCGGCCGTGAGTTCACATGTTGTCCGCCCGGAATTCCGGATTCTCATGGAAGAAAATGGAGCGATCACGCAACAGTATCGTCAGTATGGCGGTTCTGCCCAGATGCGGCGAGAATGTGGGCGTGCCGGACGATGTGGAATTGATGCAAAGAGCCGGCCGTGGCGACCAGGCGGCTTTCCGCGAACTGGTCGAGCGGCATGGGCGATACCTTCTGGGTATCGCAGTGGCTCTGTCGCGTAACGCGGCCGACGCCGAAGACCTGGTTCAGGAGACTTTTCTGGGCGCCCTTGGCTCGACCTTCAGAGGCGAGTCGTCGGTGCGGACCTGGCTGGTTCGCATTCTGGTGAACCGGGCGGCGATGCTTCGCCGGTCGAAATGGCGAATGGTGCTGTCGTGGCCCTCCCGGCCGGACGCCGAGGAACCGGCGAGCATGTCGCCGGCGCCGGCCAGCGACGCGAAGCTTGACCTCGCTCAGATGTTGCAGGTGCTTTCACCGGAGCACCGCGAGGTGATCGTGCTCCGGGAACTGGAAGGAATGACATATGAAGAAATTGCCTCGGAACTGGGTATCCCCCGAGGCACGGTGGAATCGAGACTGCACCGGGCACGCGAGCAGATGAGAGAACGTTTCAAGGGATACCTGGAATAGCGGGATGACAGACAAGAATGTCTGTCCTGCCGGGTTTCAAATGACCGAGCAACCCATGCCTTGCGATAAAGCTGCCCAGATTCATGCCTACCACGACGGCGAATTGTCGCCGGCGGCCCGATCCGCGGCACAGGCCCATCTCCGCCAGTGCGCTGAGTGCCGTGCTCTGCTGGCAGACCTGCGACGCCTTTCCGGCCTCTTGACCGAATCGCCGCTGCCGGAGATGCCGGCTGGTGCGGCCGGGCGGCTGCTGGTTGCCTGGGCGCACTCACGGGATCGTGACGTGCGACGACTGGCGGGGTGGCTGACGGCGGCGGCCGCGTTTGTGCTGGGCGGATCGCTGCTGATTCGCCCGCCGGACCTGAACAAGCCCGCGGCTCGTCCGATCGCCGTGGATTCGGTGGCGGAGATGTTGCCCATCGAACCACGTGGCGACGCCGGCATCGAGACCATGCAACTGGCCCAGTGGATCGCGGAAGACTTGTCGCGTGGCACGTTGCGGGAGTCGCCATGACCAAGCTGGTGGTGATCGCGGGATTCATGATCGCGTTCGCGGCCGGCCTGGTGGTCGGCCTGTTGCGGCGCGAGAGTCAGGCGACTCCGGTGACGCCCGCCGCGGCCCAGACCCGGGCGGCTCACCCGGATCGGAGTTGGCTGGTGAATGAACTATGCCTGACTGCTCAGCAGGAGGAGCAGATGCGGCAGATCTGGTCGGCGACAGCGCAATGGAGCGGGAAGCAGACCGAGGAACGCCGGCGGCAGTACCGCAAGGAGCGCGACGAGGCGATCCTGGCGCTGGTCCCCGCCGGCGACCGGCCCAGGTATGCCGCGATACAGCAGACTTGCGCCGAGCAGACGGCCGCCCTGGACCGGGAATGGCGTAACTCCTACCAGGCGGCGGTGGAGAAGACGAAACAGATGTTGACTCCCGAACAGCGGGAGAAATACGAGGCCATTCTCAAGCGGCATACTTTTGACCGCGGGCCTCGTGGTGGTGATCGAAGTGGACGCGAAGTGGATCGCAACCGGCAGGACGGTGACCGCGCGACGTCACGACCCGAGCCGGGGAGGTCTAATTAACAACCATGTCCCCCCGTCGCGCGCTGCTCACGAAAGGAGCTGCTTCATGTCTCATCGTAATGTTTTGCTGACGTTCCTCATTGGTGCACTGGTCATGCCGGTGTGCGCCCTGGCCCAGGCCGGTGGTGGTGGCGGCGGTGGTGGCGGTGGTGGCGGGCGCGGGAACTTCGACCCCGCGGCCATGCGCCAGCGCATGATGGACAACATCAAGGAACAGCTTGGTGCCACTGAAGACGAGTGGAAGGTGCTGTCCCCGAAGATCGAAAAAGTCATGACCGCCCAGCGTGACACACGCGCCGGCGGCTTCGGCCGCGGCGGCCGTGGCGGCGGCGGCAACAACGCTCCCGCGGCCGACGCGAGTGCGGTGGTCAAGGCCCAGGCGGACCTGCGCACCGCCCTGGAGAACAAGAGCACGCCGCCCGAGGAACTGACCAAGAAGCTCGCCGCCCTCCGCGATGCCCGCGAGAAGGCCAAGGCCGCCCTGGTAGCCGCCCAGAAGGAACTGAAGGACGTGGTCACCGTGCGTCAGGAGGCCGTGCTGGTGAACATGGGCCAACTCGACTAAGCTCGTACTTCCGGCGAACCCAGAACTGAATTGAAGGAGATTCCTCGGTGAACGACCTTGTTGCCAACATGCAGGAGAAGGGATTGCTTCCCCCGGCCATTGCCGCGCGGGTGAAGGATCTGTTGTCGGAAGGCAAATCACTGGAGGATGCGGTTCTGGCCGCGGACGGAATCAGCGAGGAAGCGATGCTGCGTTTCCTCGCTGATTCCTTTGAGATTCCCTACATCGACGCCGATCGGCTGGAGCACAATCCCCCGGCCAAGGAGTTCCTGGCTGGTTTCCCCGCCCGGCTGCTGCTGCGCAACCGCATTCTGCCAGTCGAAGAACGCGACGGCGTCGTGATCGTGGCCGCCAGCCGGGTCAGCGACCAGTCCGCTCTGGACGAACTGCGGCTGGCCTGCGGGCGGGATCTGACGCTGGCACTGTGTCCGTCGGCGGAAATCGACCGGTGCCTCAAGAAAGTTCTCGGCGTCGGTGCCGACACACTGCAAACCATGGCCGCCGATGGCGGCGACCTGCAGGTCATCGACGTCAACGACGAAGAGGATCTGGACCTGGCCAATGCGGCCCAGGACGCGTCGATCATCAAGTTCGTCAACCAGATCCTCACCGAAGCCATCGACCTGCGGGCGACGGACGTGCATATCGAGCCCTTTGAGGACCAGTTGCGCCTGCGCTATCGCATCGACGGCGTCTTGCAACAGGCCAACGTGCCGGGATCGGTGCGGCGCTACCACGCCGCGATCGTCTCGCGCATCAAGATCCTCAGCCACCTGGACATCGCCGAAAAACGATTGCCTCAGGACGGCCGGATCAAGATCAAAATCGCCGCCAGGGAAATCGACATTCGTGTTTCGATCATTCCGATGATTCACGGCGAGGCCGTCGTGCTGCGTATTCTCGACCGCGGAGACGCCGTGCTGGGCACCGAACACCTGGGCATGGCGGCCAGCGACCGGGCTCATTTTGACCGCATCCTCGACATGCCCCACGGCATCGTGCTGGTCACCGGCCCCACCGGCTCGGGCAAGACCACCACACTCTATGCCGCACTTTCCAAGATCAACGACATCGAACGCAAGATCATTACGGTCGAGGACCCTGTCGAGTACCAGCTCAAGGGAGTGAACCAGATCCAGGTGAACACCAAATCGGGGTTGACTTTCGGGGCGGGCCTGCGGGCGATTCTCCGCCACGACCCCGATGTCGTCCTCGTCGGCGAAATTCGCGACAAGGAGACCGCCGAGATCGCCGTGCAGGCGTCCCTTACCGGCCACCTGGTCTTCTCGACGCTGCACACCAACGACGCCCCCGGCGCGGCCACGCGCCTGATCGACATCGGCATCGAACCTTACCTGGTGGCCACTTCGCTCGAGGTGGTCGTCGCGCAGCGGCTGGTGCGCGTGATCTGCACCCAGTGCAAGCAGCCCACCGCGGAAGCTGAGGTTGAAAAATTGCGGCGGCAGTTCGGCGATCTGGTGCCGGAGGTGCTCTACCACGGCGCCGGGTGCCGGCGCTGCCAGGGAACCGGCTATCGCGGACGCCAGGGCATCTTCGAGATGATGGCGGTCACCGATGAGATTCGCTCGCTCATCCTGGAGCGGGCTCCGGCGCACGAATTGCGGAAGGTGGCCACGCGACAGGGCATGCGCAGCCTGCGCGAAGACGGCTGGCGGATCGTGCGCGATGGCCGCACGACGATCGACGAAGTCATCCGCAACACCAAGGACGAAGACGCGGTCGTGAACTTCCGAAGCGCGGCGGACGAAGGAGCGGGGATCGAGTTCGCAAACGAATCGGGTGGCGGGAGGCCTGCTTAAATGGGCGTCTTTGCCTACACAGCGATCGACCGCAACGGGAAGCGGCTCACGGGCACTGTTCCGGCCGAGAGCCGCGAGGCGGCCATGGACCAGGTCGTGGGACAGGGCCTGTCGCCCGTCTCCATGGACGAGCAGAAGTCGGCGGCGGCGGTCACCGCGGAGTCCCGCTCAACCTCAACCCGCGTCTCCCAATCGGCGCTTGAGTCGTTCACGCGCGAGCTGGCCAACCTCCTGTCGGCCGGCCTGCCGCTCTCCCGCGCGTTGCACCTGCTGCGCCGGGAGGCATCGCATCCGGGCGCCCGGAACGTCTGGTCGCGAGTCCACGACGATGTCGTGGGCGGCGTGTCGCTGGCCGATTCCATGATGAAGTGGCCCAAGACGTTTTCCTCGGTTTACATCGCGATGGTCCGGGCCGGCGAGGCCGGCGGCT
>JBEKVL010000090.1:0-12335 GCA_049514055.1 Tepidisphaeraceae bacterium
CGCGAATGCGTCACGCCATTGGCACTGGTGAAGATCACCCAGTCATAGCTGCTGATTCCGCGCAGGGCCGCATCCACGGCCGCCTGATCGGCCGGCGGCACGATGTCGATCGTCGGCGCCTCGATCACGCGCGCCCCCAGTTCCTCCAGTTTCAGCGACAGATCACTCGCCTGATTCCGCGTCCGCGTGACCACCACCGTCTGCCCGAAGAGCGGGCGGGACTCGAACCAGTTGAGCTTCGCCCGCAGCTCAACCATCCGGCCGACAACCGTGATGGCCGGCGGCGTCAGGCCGGCGGCGGCGACCTTTTCCGGCAGGTCGGATATCGTCCCCACGACGGTTCGCTGGCGCGGCATCGTGCCCCATTGGATCGCGGCCGCGGGCATGGCCGGGTCCATGCCATGTTCGATGAGGTTGCGGCAGATGCCCGGCAGCCCCTTCACGCCCATGTAGAACGCCACGCAGGGCAGCTTGGCCAGCGATGCCCAGTCCACATCAGAGGCCGCGCCGCTGGGCCGCTGCTGGGCCTCGGCGTCCTTGTACTCGTTCTCCTTCTCGTGGCCGGTGATCAGCGTCATCGAGGAATTCGCATCGCGATAGGTGATGGGAATTCCGGCGTAAGCAGTGGCCGCGATCGCCGAGGTGATCCCCGGCACGACTTCCCAGCGCACGCCCGCGGCCACGAGCGACAAGGCCTCTTCGCCGCCGCGCCCGAAGACAAACGGATCTCCGCCCTTGAGCCGCACCACGCGCTTGCCGGCCAGCCCCTTCTCCACCAGCAGCGCGTTGATCTGCTCCTGGGTCATCTGGTGCCGCGAGGCCATCTTGCCAACATATATCAGTTCGGCCTGGGGACAATGCTGGAGCAGTTGCGGGTTGGCCAGATAGTCATAGACGACGACCTCGGCGCGCTTGAGCAGTTCCATGCCCCGCACAGTGATAAGCCCCGGATCGCCCGGGCCTGCGCCGACAAGATACACAATTCCATTTGCCGTCTGGTTCACACTGGCCTCTCTTCCTTTAAGAGAATCAATGATAGTAAAGAGAGGCTGGCCCCACCACTTCACGGAAAGAAGAAACTGCCGTATGGCGTAACGCCGCTGGCCGATGCGTCTGCAGCCCCGTCAGGGGCGACACATGATAGTCCACGACGTAAGTCGTGGGGAAACGAAGTGAAGGCGATAATGAGCCCCGTAGGGGCGACAGAAGCTGTGTCGTCCCTACGGGGCTTCGGGTAGCTACGACTATTGCCACCCACGGCTTACGCCGTGGGCTAAGTTGTATCGCCCCTGCCGGGGCTCGTTGCGGTCGGCAGTAAGCACTCACACCCCCGGCGTTCGCGGCTGCAGCGCCTCGCGGATTTTCGGGACCAGGCGCGACGAAAGCCACACGCGGTCCCGGTCCTTGCTGAAACCGATCCAGTCCTGCCATTCGAGGTAGGCCAGGATCTTCCCCATTCCCTCCATGGAATCGCCGGGATGCAGCAGTTCGGCGACGCGAACCCCCTGCCCGGCGCGGTAGAGATCGACGACCGTGTCGGCCGTGCGCTCGAGGTCGATGTCGGGGGCCTTGTCCCGGCCGCGCCAACTGGCGACGGCTTCGAGAATGAGTTTCGGGCCGGAAATGAGTATGTCCCACCACACCCAGACGTAGGCGGTAATGCCGCGCGTGTCGAATTCGCCCATCGACTGGGCAGGGCCGGGACCGTATCCGCGCATTTCGTCCATCATCGGGTTGTCGCCACCGCTGCGAGCCCGCCGGAATGACCAGTAACCAACCGCCAGAACGCTGGCGCAGTAGATGAGCCCCGCATAGTCGGACAGAACAAAACGGCAAATTATGAATGTGACTATGCCGCCGAGAGTTGTAGAGGAGAAGATCGTCAGGCCGATCCCGCAGAGAAGGCGCAACCCCACGCCGGTCCAGCCGAATCCCTCGCCATAGCGGAGCATTTCGATGATCCGGGCGTTCTTGCCGCGGGTCGCAGGTGTCTCGTAATCGAGCGGGGCCATGTTCATGTTCTACGGCAGAATGGGGCTGGTGTCGAATTCGTACCGCGCGTGGGTGGCCTGTCATCGGTTATCGGCAATCGGTTTCTTCTGCTTACCGATCACTGATGACCGGTCACCATGTTGTGCCGTTCACCATACTTCCCCGGCCTGCACTCTGCCGCTATAACTTCACCCAACCCGGAGAGTTTGCATGTCCACAACATCGACTCCGCCATCAAATCCAGCGTCCGCATCCCGCGCTACCACGTTCCTGGGACACCCCGTGGGGTTGTTCCTGCTGTTCCTCGTCGAAATGTGGGAGCGGTTTTCCTACTACGGCATGCGCGGGCTGCTGGTGCTCTACCTCATCACCATCTTCGCGGCCAGGGAACTGCCCAGTGGCATCTATGTGAACAATCTCGAAGTTGTCGAGATGCAACAGGTGGATGGCAGGGAGCAGACGGCGTCCCAGGGCCGCCAGTTCATCGTTGCGGTGGGACAGGGCAATTTCGCGCGGATCCCCAATGTGCCCAAGGTGACCGGCCAGCCCCAACTCAAGATCACGCGGATGAAAGAGATCCAGGATCCAAAGGATGCGAGCAAGAGGACTTGGGAGCCGCTGGCATCCGATCCCGGCGATCCGGTCAGCATTTCCGGCCCCAAAGGCGGACCATTTGACACGCAGAAGGTCGCCTTCCGCATCTCCAATCCGACAGACAAACCCATCAAATGCAGCATCGCCATCACCCGCGACAAGCCCGATTCCCGCACGTTCTTCACGGTCAACGACAACGCGGGGACTATTTCAAGCAAGATCGAACCCGACAAGGACCTCAAGCCCGCGGACAAGCCGTTCGAGGTCGTCGCAGCGCTCAACACCTACCAGTCCGGCCGAAACTGGATCAAGGCCGACGCCAGCACGCTCTACGGCTGGTACACCGGCCTGGCGTACCTGCTGCCCATCCTCGGCGGCATGATTGCCGACCGGCTCATTGGCACCCACCGCTCGATGCTCATCGGCGGAATCCTCATTTCCATCGGACACGTCATCCTGGGTCTCAGCGGCATCGGCGAACTCGCGAACAACCCCGCCGGGATGTCGCTGTTCATGATGGGCCTTGCCGTCATTGTGCTCGGCACCGGGCACTTCAAACCCACGGTGTCCGTGATGGTGGGCCAGCTCTACCCGGTTGGCGATCCGCGCCGCGACGGCGCCTTCACGATCTTCTACATGGGCATCAACCTCGGCGCGTTCCTCTGTTCATTCATCTGCGGCACGCTGGGCCAACAGGTCGGCTGGCACTATGGCTTCGCGTCGGCGGCCGTGGGCATGCTCCTGGGGCTCGCCCTCTACGTTGTTGGCCGGCCATTCTTCCTCACCGGGATCGGCGAGGCCCCGAACCCGAACGGCACGCGTATGTCGGCAATGTTCCTGTTCGGATCACTCATTGTCGCGGCCCTGTTCGCCCTGGCATATCATGCCGGGGCGACGCGGCTGGTCGGATCGCTGATTGAGTCCCTGCAGGACCGTCCCAAACTCGGCTGGCTCGTCATGCTGACGCTCGTGGGTGCCGTGCTCGCATGGATGGTCTGGTTCATCTCGATCAACGCACCCGACGATCGCGGCCCGGTCATCACCATCTTCGTCTACATCTTCTTCAACGCGTTCTTCTGGCTGGCATTTGAGCAGGCTGGATCCAGTATGAACGTCTTCACCGACGAGAACACCGCCCGGGACATCACGCTGCCTGCATGGCTGAAGACATTTTGTGCGTCCGGCGGCTGGCTGATCTGCGGCCTCTTCATCGTCGCCGGCCTCGTCGCGACCGTCGCCTTCACCACCGCCATCATCCACTGCGACCGGAATCGGAGGTACAAGGCCGCCACCGCCTCGATCCTGGGTGTGCTGGTGGCCCTGGCGCTGACGGCGGTCGGCATCCTCACGCCGCTGGGTTACATGAAATGGGTCGCGAACTTCAACGAGATCCCCACCACCTGGTTCCAATCGATCAATGCCGGCCTGATCTTCATCTTTGCGCCCATCTTCGCCGGCATCTGGACGGGTCTGGGACAGCGAAACATCAACCCGAGCCAGCCCGTGAAGATCTCCCTGGGATTGATCTTCCTGGGCATCGGTTTCATCTTCATGGTCTGGGCCGGCCAGCGTACCATCGGCAACGTCGCCAAGGCGAGCATGTTCTTCATCTTCATGGCCTATTTCTGGCACACCATGGGCGAACTGTGCCTATCCCCCACCGGCCTTTCGTACGTGACCAAGGCCGCCCCGGTCAGGTTCGTGGCGTTGCTGATGGGCATCTACTTCGTTTCCTCGTTCGTCGCCAACCTCGGTGGCGGTCTGATCGCAGCGCAAGTCGAGGCCATCGAACAGGGCAAGATCAAGCCGCCATGGCACTTCGGCGGACAGGCCGACTTCTTCTTCCTGTTCGTCGTCACTTCCATCGGCGCGGGCTTGATCATCCTGGCCTTCACACCGCTGCTGAAGAAACTCCAGCGCGGGCGGGAATAGAAGGCTCGTTACGCACTTGTTACGCAACCATCCCCCGTTCCATCCGTCAATTCATGTAGTCTCTAACAGGAGTTTACATGAATCGACGCAACCTGCTCACGTTCGCAACCTGGACATTCGCCAGCTTCGCCGTCGCCTCGGCCGGCATGTTGACCGCCCGGCTCCAGGCCACGCCCGACGAGGCCGCACAACAGACCCAACCGCCCGCGCCTGTCCTGAAATCCGGCCCGGCCGAGATCGCGCTCAAACTTGCCCCGGACAGCAACCTCATCCCCGGCGCGACCCCCGTCTTCATCGTCGAGGCACGCAACACTAGCGATGAGGCGACCACCGTCATCGCCACCGTCACCGTCCTCGGCACTCAGCCCACGAACCCGATGTCCCGCGCCCTGCCCCGTTCCACTCAAGTCTGGCAGAAGAAGCTGGAAATCGCCCTGTCGCCCAAAGGCTCCCAAACCCTGCGTATCTCTCCCGACCAGCCCCTGCCGCAAGCAAGCCTCTCGGTCACTGTGGCCGTGGACAAACAGACGATCATCGCCCTACGCAGCACCATGCCCGCCCCCGGCCTGACGAATCAGCTCCGCGCACCAGAGGTTACCACCCCCCGAAAACTGGCAACTATCAACTAATGCTCAAGCTATCCGCCATCCTCCTGGGTCTGCTGGCCGCCATCGCGGTGGTCGTGCCGATGCGGCCCCACACCGGCATCCCGCGCGGCGACATCCTCAGCGACTGCGATGGGCAAATCCGCACCATCGCCATCAACTACGTCGCCGGCGCTGATTTCGCAGCGGATGTCTACCACTCATTTCTCCCGCAACTCCCGGCCGACGTCCGCGTGCTTGTCATCTGCCCGGACGAGAACGTGTTCGCCGAGTTGCGCACGCGCGTCGGGCCAATCGCCGCAGAACTTGAACCGGTCATCGTCAACCACCCGATGACGCCCTGGTCGCGCGACCGCTGGGTGACGCTCCGCCGGAATCCTGGCGCGGTCCTGCTTCTCTCCAGCAGCGAGGAAGGCTCGGAAATCTGGCCGCAGCGTAAGGGCGACGAACAACTCGCCGCCGATCTGGCCGTCCGCGACGGCTCACCATGGCTCGTCCGGCCGTCCGGACTGTTCTTCGACGGCGGCGACTTCGTCGACGACGATCGCACGGCCTTCATCGCCCCCGGCGTCATCCGCCGCAATCTCCACCGCACTGTCGCCGGCGAAGCGGAACTCATCGAACGGCTGTCAACGCTTGTGGGTCGGCGCATCGTTCTCCTGCCCGATGCGCCCGATCACCACGCGGGCATGTTCATGATGGCGGCCGGTGACAACACGATTCTCGTCGCCGACCCCAGCCTCGCCCGCGACCTGCCCCACCTGCCGCTGCCTGGCGGGGCCGATTTCTCGCCCGAAACCCAGGCCCGCTACGACTCCGTCGCCGCCGCCGCGACGGCCGACGGCAAAACCTTCCTGACATATCTCAACGTGATCATCGACCAGCGTGCCGGCCGCCGCATCGTCTGCATGCCCGTCTTCGACGGCTGCGACGCCCTGAATTCCGCCGCCCGCGAGGTGTGGCAGGGTCTCGGCTACGAAGTCCGCCGCGTCAACTGCACGAACTCTTTCCGGCAGTTCGGAAACTTGAGATGTCTCGTCAATGTGCTGGAACGGTCTTAATCTTCCGAGATCCGATCTTCCACCTTCCCCGGGAACGCCGACTTGCCCGAGAAATTCTCCACCGTCAACCCGGTCACCTTCTTCGTCTCGAGGGCCGCGCCCCAGGTTTCAGGCGCATTCTCGCCCCACTTTATGGAACAGTTCTTAAGTGTCAGTCCGGTTACCCGGCTGGCGTAGATGCCGGCCGTGCGCTGCTTCAGAATCGCGTTGCCAGCGCCGGGACGGGTGTCGTAAACGCCGCCGGGAAAATCGGCGCTCTTGCGAATCGCTATCTGCACATTGTCCAGCAACATATTCTCGATGCTCGCCTTGTCGGAGGCGGCGATGAACACGCCGTTCTCGCCTGTGGCGCGAATGTTGACGAACTTCATGTTGCGGACCTTCCCCGGCTGGTCCATCAGTTGCCGCGGGAACACGCTGACGTGAATCGGCTCGGCCTTGCCCCACCAGCGGTCGGCCACCAGGTGCGTCTCAATCCTGATGTCGGTAAAGGTCACGTCGCTGACGCGGCCGGAATCGCGCACCAGGATCGCCAGCCCGCGATTGCTCGCCCGCACCTCGCTGTCGCTCACGGAAATCCGCCGGAAGTCGCCGACAGTTTCGGTGCCGATCTTGAACGCGGCCGAGTTGCTGCCCAGGACGCACTTGTCAACAGCGATGTCCTCGCAGGCCGTGTCATCGTTGTACCTGGCCGTGTTCTTGATCACGACCGCGTCGTCGCCGGTGTCGATTTCGCAGTTGAGAACCTTGACGCCACGGCAGCGGTCGATGACCAGGCCGTAGGCATTGGGCACCTTGCGATCGTTGGTGATCTTCACATTCTCGATGGCCGCGTTGTGGCAGCCCGCCAGAAGAATCGTCGCGTGGGCCGAATTGCGGATGGTGACATTGCGCACGGCCGCGTCGGGACAGCGCACGAACTTCACAATGCCCGGCCGGCCGGCGCCCATGCGATGGGTCACCTCGCCCTTGGCCGCGATGTACTTGTCCGAGTTGCCGTCGATGATCCCGCTGCCACTGACAGACGGGTGCTTGACGCCGTCGGCCAGGATCAGCACCTCGTCGCCGGCCGCGTAGAGCCGCCGCTGTTCGCTCGCCAGCAGCGTAGCGCCCTCGGCCACATGGAAGTCAACGCCATCGCCCAGTTTGAGTTGCCCGGAGACAAACGTCTTGCCGCCCGGCACCAACACTCGACCGCCGCCGGCAGCGACGGCCGCGTCGATCGCCTTCTGAATGGCCGCGGTGTCGAGCGTCCTGCCGTCGCCAACAGCCCCCTGCTCGACCACGTTGAACACCTTGCCCTCGAAGGCGGCTTCCTTGCCGCTGACGGCGCAGCCGGACAGGGCGATCAGCACAAGGCACAAAGGCACGGAGGCACGAAGGCACGAAGTGAATGAGCGACTCGAAGCGGATGCTGTACGCATTACTGTTCCTCGGTTGCGACGGCCGAAACCCGCCCACTCCGGCCGACTATGCTCTCATCCCCGTTCATTCCTGCTCAGGTTCTTTCTTCCACTTCGTGCCTCCGTGCCCTCGTGCCTCAATGCCTTCCGACTCACTTCCCCAGCCGGATCGCTTGATAGCCGATGTCCTTGCGATGGTACATCCCCTCGAAATGGATCAATTCCAGCGCCTGGTACACTCGCTTCTGGGCCCGGGCAATAGTCTCGCCCAGACATGTGACGGCCAGGACCCGGCCACCATCGGTCACCACCTTGCCATCGCGCAACTTCGTGCCACCGTGGAAGACCTTGGTGTCCGCCAGCGAGTCGGCCTGCTCCAGGCCGCTGATCGGGAAACCCGTCTTGTAGGAGCCGGGATACCCGCCGCTGGCCGCGATCACGCACAGCGCCGGCCGGCGGTCCCACTTGAGCGTCACTTTGCCAAGTCTGCCCTCGGCCACCGCGAGCAGGGCCTCGCACAGATCGGTCTGCAGGCGCATCATCAGCGGCTGCGTTTCGGGGTCGCCGAACCGGCAGTTGAACTCCAGCACCTTCGGCCCCGAAGGCGTGATCATCAGTCCCGCATACAGCACGCCGCTGTAGTCGATGCCGTCCCGCCGCAGGCCGTCCACCGTGGGCACGAGAATCTCCTTCTCGATCTGCCCGAGCATCGCATCCGACACGACGGGCGTCGGCGAATACGCACCCATGCCCCCGGTCATCAGGCCGGTGTCGCCATCCTCGACGGCCTTGTGGTCCTGCGAACTCTCCAGCACATAGATCGAGCGCCCGTCCACCAGCGCCAGGATCGACACCTCGGGACCCTGCAACAGATCCTCGATCACCACGCGATCACCGGCCGCGCCGTGAACTCGCTTACGCATCGTCTGGTCGATGGCAGCGATGGCATCCTGCATGCGGTAGCAGACGCTCACGCCCTTGCCCTTGGCCAGGCCCGCGGCCTTGACCACGCAGGCGACGTTCCGCACCCGCACGTATTCCTCCGCCGCCGCCGCGTCCGTGAACGCCCTCGCCTCGGCCGTGGGGATCGCCTGCTGCCGCATGATCTCCTTGGCGAACCACTTGTCGGCCTCAAGCTGCGCCGCGGCTTTCGACGGCCCGAACACCGGCAGGCCCATGGCGCGGACGTGGTCGGCCAGGCCGGCCGCCAGCGGATCTTCCGGCCCGATCACCACGAACTGGACCCCGTTGGCGCGTATGAACTTCTCCACCTTGGCGAAATCCATCGGGTTGATATCCACATTGTCGGCCAGTTGCGCCGTGCCGGCGTTGCCCGGCATGACGAACAACTGCGTCACCCGCGACGACCCGGCCAGCCGCCAGGCCAGCGCGTGTTCCCGTCCGCCCGAACCGATCAACAGCACTTTCATGGTCTCTTCTTCCTTCTCGAACGCCTGGCGACGCCTCGGGGGCGAACCTCTGTCGCCGCGAACCCCAAAGACGTCTGGGAGCGCAGCATAGCAGACTCCCAACACTTTTACAGCACGGCGGCCAGTGCCCGGCAATGAGGGCGTGCCCAGAAATCCGGGCAAGTCGTAAACTGTTTGCACCGCAACAGTTGTCATGCTGAGCGTACTCGCGAAGCATCTGGCCTTGGACCTCATAGCCAGATCCTTCGCGAGTACGCTCTGGATGACGGTTTAAGGCCAGGAGGACATTCCCGGAAATTTGGGCACACCCGGCAATGACAATCCAGCGCAATCGCCTGTGTCTGCGATCGGGTGGAACACGTATTCTCGCCTGTCATTGGATGGCCAGTAAAACAGACATTCCTGTCTGTCATCATGCAGTAGGACAGACATTCCTGTCTGTCATCATGCAGACATTTCTGTCTGTCATCATACAGTCTGTCGGGACATTCTCGTCTCCCCGAAGCCATCCAAGAACGCCTGCCGGCCCTCATGCGATCGCCCGACAATGACAATGCTCCACCTGTGGATTCGCGAACATGTAACCGCGGGCCGGAAAGTGGTACTATCCACCTGGCCGGTGGATCGACCGGAGGATTGCACAGCTCGGCCAGACCCGGCCGTTGCCGATGAGGGTGGACGGCCGGAACGGCGAAGAAACTGGCCTGGAGCATACGATGTGTGGTGAAAGTGGCGATTATGGAGCGAAGAAGAATGATAAGGGAAGAGGCACTAGCTGCGTCCCCGTCTCATTCCCCCAGTTGTCGCAATGATGCGGGTGATATCGACGTACACCCAAGCGGGGCCAAGTACGTCGGTGCTGGACTAAGTGTCGGAACTTTTGGCACCGGAGCGAATGCCAGCGTCACCCTAAGTTTGTTCCTGCCAACCAACATGCCGGATTGGCGTTTCCCAAGAGATCTCTAACTAACATTAAGAGGTAACCATGCCCGCACCGAAACTGTGCATCGGCGGACAGCGCAACAATACCGGATGTCTTGGATGCGTGGTTTGTTTTGCATTCGTCATCTTCATTGCGTCCGTCTATATTAGGGGCTGCAACACGCCCTATTACAAGGCAAAACAACTGGCCAAATCAGATCCGTATGCCGCAGCGGAGATGATGGCGAAAGAGATTCGGGCAGACTACCGGGATTCGATCGACAGTGTGCTGTTGCTCGCGTCAATCCGAGATCGTCGCGTTCTGCCAGTTCTCGTCGGCTTGATGGATCTGCCCGACGGCAGGTGGACAGGGCGAGATGCTCGATCCATCCTCTTTGACAGCATAAGGAACCTCACGGCGGATATCGCCATGAGACCTGAATACGACCCCGCCGCTGAAGGCGGGATTCGATTCCGACAGAAACAAGCATTGCTGCAGTGGCTTCGGGCGAATGGGTTCGAGTCTGTTCTCCCAGAGACACGACGCGCTACATCGAAGCCATCAGATTGATCGCCACACTCGCGAACGCGCCCATCCGGTCGGCGACCACCACCGGCCAACTTCTCCGCACCTACACATCCAGCACCGAAACCGATTACAATTACGACGCCCTCGGCCGACTCTGGCAGGTCCGCGTGATCAAGCAAAACGGTTCCATCCTCGCCACGCCCTTGGTCACCGAATACGGCTACGACCTAGACGGGAATCTCACGACGATTGCCGACCCCAACGGCGTCACTGCCACCAATGAATTCGATGCCTTCAACCGCCTCGATTCCGTCATCACCACCAATTCCACCAACCACAAGCTCTTCGAGCAGGACTACACGCTGCTTCCCGACGGCCAGCGTGCCTCCGTCCTCGAATCGCGCTACGACGGCACGTCGTCCACGCCTTTCTCCACGGTTCGCATCGACTGGGCTTACGACAACGAGAGCCGTCTCGTTACGGAAACCCGCGATGATGGCGACAACCATACTTGCGACACCACGGCCGGCGGCGACTACACCGACTTCTTTACGCTCGACATGGCCGGAAATCGACTCACGCTGGAACACGGCTGGGATGCGGACAACGATGGCACGGTGAGTACCGGCGACACCATCGACTCGATCACCGCCTACACCTACAACAGCCGCGACCAATTGCTGGCCGAAGGCCCCGACACCAATAACGACGGCATCCCCGACAGTTCCACCGCCATCAATTATACGTATGATGACAACGGCTCGATGACCGCGAAGGGCTCGGATACCTACACTTGGGATCTTCGCGGTCGGATGGTGACCGCCACCGTCGGCGGCACCACCTCCACGATCGGTTATGACTCTGATGGCCAGCGCGTCAGCGAACAAACCGGCACGACCGCCACAACCTATTACGTCAACGACAAATCCAACCCCACCGGCTACCCGCAGATTCTCGAAGAGCGCAGCGGAACCTCCCCGGCCAATGCCACTTTCGTTCGCTCATACACAATCGGCCTGCGCGTCGAGGGCCAGGCCGACACCACCGTCGGTGTCGCCATGTATGTCATCGACGGGCATGGCTCCACTCGTTCTCTCCTCGATTCGTCCGGCCAGGAACTCCAGCGGGGTTCGGAAAACGGGTCAAAAGCAATTATACGTATGATGACAATCGGTGTCCCCTTTTCCGACCCGCCTACGACTCCGTCACCGGCCAGCGCTCCAGCCAGAATCTGCCCGACTTCGCCGGCCAGACCACCGTCTCCGTCTATTTCACGGACGGCATCAGCGCCGGCCGGCTCGAATCCGAATACCGCTTCGCCGCCGGCGTCGCCCCCGTCTTCGATTCCTACGGCAACCTGATCTCAGGCTCGATGGCCGCCGCCGCCGAGCGCACCGACTACACCTACACCACTCTCGGCAACACCGCATCCGTCTCCGAATACGCCGACACCGACCACAACCCGGACAATGCAAAGGGGACGGGAGTCATTGTTTACAATGCAAAGGGGACGGGAGTCATTGTTTGACACGCATCCCGCCCGCTGATATGCTCCGAGCAGAAAAGGGGGACATCCCACCTTATCTGCCAGCCGAGCAGGGTAGGCTCCATGACCCACCGCTTCCCACAACTCCCGTCGGGAATGCAGCACCCAGGCCGGCCACATCAGCAAGCATACGAACATTCCCGCGGAACCCGGCCCGGTCCCAGCCGCTGAGAATGCCACCGATCTTGCAGGCCTGCTGCAGTATTAATGCGTCCAAGCCGACTCGGGTCGGTCCATGCCCGGTCCACGGCCCACCGCTTCGCCGTCCACCCACCCCCCCCAATCCACCCCCCCGCCCTCCCATTCCAGGCGTGTAGGGTGG
>JBEKVL010000091.1:0-12178 GCA_049514055.1 Tepidisphaeraceae bacterium
CGGAACTGACCGCCGCCCAATACCAGCATCCGCAGACTCAGGCCAGAATGATCTTCGAGATGGCATGATCTCTGCCGAGATAAGTGCCAACTCAATTTCCGATGAGATCAGGAAGTCTGAGACTACCGCATCGACACCGGCGTTCCCAGCACTTCCGCCATCAGCACCGCCCGTCGCAGGTCGGTTCCGACAAGCTCGCGAATCCGCGTGATCGGGGCCGGGCCGGTCGTTCCCCGGAGCGCGGCCGTGTTGCTGATGGCGGTCATTACCTCCGCTACCGGCGGAAGTTCCGCCCGCGTATGCGGCAGCGGTGGCGGCTCGGCCGGGCCGCGCATGGGCTTGCGAATCTGGGTCTGGAGCCTGGGACGAGTCGCCTGGCGGGGCCGCCGTTGATCGACGCGCGACGCGGTGGGCAACGGCACGGGCAATGGCGGCGGCGATGGCTGCCACGGCTGCGGAACACCGGGGAACTTCGACTTCTTCTTGGACAGCGCCGAGGCCACGCCCGAAATGATCCAGATCACGGCGACTACGCCGAAGAAGATCAGCTTGATCAGGCCGTCCTCAGGCTTACTGTTGCTCCTGGCGAGAATGGCGGCGAATGCGATCATGGCTGCTTCCTCGTTCGTACTTCGCAGGGTCCGCTTCAGCGGAGGCGGAAACCCACAGGCATACCATTCCGCGTCCGCGGAAGCGGACCCTACGCTCCTCGAACCAACGGCTATCACATCTTCCCGGGCTCGGCCGGCTTGGCCAGTGACTCGCGCATCGCCGTATCGGCCTGCACGTTCTTCAGCCGCATGTAATCCATCACGCCCATGTGGCCGCTGCGCAGCGCATCGGCGATTGCCCGGGGAACCTCGGCCTCGGCCAGCACCACGATGGCGCGGTTCTCGGCCTGCTTGGCCACGTTTTCCTGCTCGTGGGCGATGGCCATGGCGCGCCGCTGCTCGGCCTCGGCCTGGAATCGCCGCTTGTCGGACTCGGCCTGGTCGGCCTGGAGTTTGGCGCCGATGTTCTCGCCGACGTCGATGTCGGCGATGTCGATGGAGAGGATCTCGAACGCGGTGTTGGCGTCGAGGCCCTTGCCCAGCACGGCCTTGGAAATGTGGTCCGGGTTCTCGAGCACGTCCTTGTGGTCGGCGGCCGAGCCGATGGCGGTGACGATGCCCTCGCCGACGCGGGCGATGATCGTTTCCTCGGTGGCGCCGCCGACGAGACGCTGGATGTTGGTGCGCACGGTGACACGGGCCTTGACCCGGAGTTGAATGCCGTTCTTGGCCACGCCGTCGATGGTCGCCCGGCCCATGGCGGCCGAGGGAACGTCGATGACCTTGGGGTTAACGCTAGTCTGGATGGCGTCGAGGATGTCGCGCCCGGCCAGGTCGATGGCGGTCGCGGTCTTCCAGGAGAGGTCGATGTTGGCCTTGTTGGCCGCGATCATCGAGGTGATCACACGCGGCACGTTGCCGCCGGCGAGCATGTGCGATTCCATCTCAACCTGGGATACGTTCAGGCCCGCCCGCATCGCCTGGATGCGCGAGTTGACGATCATGATCGCGTTGACCTTCCGCAGTCTCATGCCGATCAGCTCAAGGAGCGTCACATGGGCTCCGCTGACCATGGCGCGAACATAGAGCCCGATGAACTGCGCCAGCACCGCGAAGAGAACCAGCAGCACGATGCCAACGACGACCAGGATGGCGATGACAATCGGGTTGGAAGCCCCGCCGGACCCGCTCAGTTCGCACCCACCCAGCAATGTCGCCGCGGCAAGAATGGCAGACGTTGTACACAGTTTCCTCATATCCCGTTCCTTTCAATAAATGATCGTTCACACAGTTGCCGCGCCGGTTGCCTCGCGGACTGTCGCGCGCCGGCCGTCGGCGCTGACGACAACCACCCGCGCACCCGCGGCGACGAAGCCCGACTCGCATCGAACCTCGACGCGCCGGCCGCCAAAATCACATTCGCCCATCGGCTTTAATTCGCTCAATGCGACGCCGATCTGCCCGATCTGAAACGGCAGCGGCTGGCGCGCATTCTCCACCGGCTGTAAGACCATGCGCCGTCCCAACGGCGTCCTGGGCCAGATGCGCACGGCCGCGCTCCACACAAACGGCGTGGCTCCGACCATCACCAGGAACAGCCACAGTGCCGCCCACGGGTTGACGCGAAAACAGATGCCCACCGAGCCCAGCACACACAGCACGGCCAGCGCTCCAAACACGCCGTGCGACGGCAGCATCAACTCGGCCACCAGGAGCACGGCCCCGGCCACAATCAGGAGGATGATCCACCCTGCGAGCGTCATGCCTGCCCCTCCGGCCGTTGCTCATGCACCAGGATCGTCGGCCCGTCGATCTTCATCACGACCACGCCCGACCCGCGGGCCACATAGCCGCTCTCGCTCACCACCGACACCGTATGGACCGTCCCGGCCGAATCATGAAACTGCACCGACCCGCCCGGTTTAAGTTCCGTGACTGCCACACCGTGGGCGCCGACGGCCGGAAGTTGCCTCAGCGGGTCGATCCGGCTGATGCTGCCGGCCATCGCGGTCTCGGTCTCGCCGACGGCGGTGGTCAGCACCAGCCGCCGGAACATCGGCATGCTCGGCAGATACCGGCGGATGATCGCACAGAGCACCATCGATGCCAGCATGGCGCCGACGATGGCCGCCAGGCCCGTCTGCACCGAATGCCAGGTGCCCGGCAGCGTCGGAATCGCCAGCGGCGACCGTCCCGGCTCCGGCGCCACGAACGTCAGCAGCAGCCCGCCAAGGGTCAGTATCAGCCCGAGCACCCCGGCCACGCCGAAGCCGGGTAGCACGAAGACCTCCAGCGCCAGCAGCACCAGCCCCAGCAGGATCATGACGATCTCCCACCACTGGGCGTAGCCGGTCAACAGCGGCACGCCGACGACCAGGGCGAGCGACAGCGTCGCGATCACCTCGGCCATCCCGTGGCCGGGTGCGTGCAGGGAGATGTAGAGACACGTGAGGAAGATCGCGATCAGCACCGAACGGACAGCGCTGGTGCCCAGCAACTCGAGGGCGGATTCCCACGCTCCCTCCGCGTACACGTTTGCGATACGCAGTCCGCGGTCGGCCTCCAGGCTCCGCAGGTCCACGTAGGCATGTTTTGCCAGACCGGTCTTGAGGGCCAGGTTGGTGTCCAGGGTCAGCAGGGTGTCCGGCCCATCCAGCGGATCGGGCACGCCCGGCCCAGTCACGGTCTTCCACTGTCCGCCCGCGAGCAGTTCCACCGCCTGCCTGTCATCCACGAACCGCTTCTGCCCGGTTGCGGGATTCTCGAGCCACTTGACGACCCTTTTCGCCGAGACCATCGCCAGCACCAGCGTGCTGTCGTGGCCGTTCCGCCGGGCCGAATCCAGGAAATCCGCGATGATCGGGCTGGCCATCTTCGCCCGTTCGTCTTCGCCAAGCGTCTGGATCGTGCCCTCGGGCGTATACATGATCGGCGCACAATCGCCAATCGCGGCCGTCGGGTTCATCACCACCTCGTCGCACGCCAGGGCAATCATGGCCCCGGCCGAATATGCCTTGGTGTTGACATAGGCGATGGTGTGCATGCCCGTCTGCTGCTTGATGAAATGCGATATCTCCAGCGCGCTGGTGACCAGCCCTCCGTAGGTATCGAGGTCGACAATGATCACCGTCGCCCCGGAATCGGCCGCCTGTCTGAACCGCCCGATAAAGCTGCGACGTGCCGAGTCGCTGATCCGGTCGTGGAGTTCGACGACCGCCGCCTTGGCGCCCGGCGGCAGGCTCCGCCGCGTCTCCTGTGCCGTCACCTGGCCCGCCAGGGCCACGACTCCCGCGATGATTGCCAGCAAATACACCATCATAGTGTTCCCCTTTACAGTTGCATTCTACCTTCTTTCGTGGTCAATGGGCAGTTATAACCAATGATGGATTTTTGAACGCTTGGGAAGCGGCTGCGGTGGTTACCGGACACGTTGCCGATCTTGCTCGAAAATGATGGACATCATGACCTTGATCGTCGCTCCGAAGAATACGAGCACCCACGCCAGACCTGTGAAGCGATTCAAGGCCTCGTGCCTCGACCCGTAGATGTAGCCCACGGAACCAGCCATCGCGAGTGAGACATACCACTGCAAACGAAAGGCATACGGCCCGAGCGCCCGTGCGAGGATCGTTCGGAACGTCTCCGCGGTGGCTATGGGGACCAAGAGCACGAGCCCCATTACCACTCCCGCAGCAAAGCCAATTGCGATGCCCCGCGCGTTACGCATATCAGCCTGCACTGCGGTGCACGCGACCGCGGCCGCCACCCCCGCCAGCAGGGGACCGATACAAAGCATCGCCAGCGGTGTTAGTTGCTTCATAACCCCACTCCGTTTCTTCGTCGCCTAACGCCAGCCGTGTCGGTGATCCGGCCGCCTCCGGGCATCTTACCAGCAACAAGATACCACGCCCGCGGCTTCGGTCCACTGGAGTCGCCGTGCCGCCGGCTTGATACCCGGATTATTCAAAGGAAGCGTGGATAAACGCAGACAAAGAAGAGAAATGGAACTGTGGCGGACCAAGGATGGGGTGGGTGGAACGGGAAAAAGTCTTTTGGCGCGGGTGGTTTTGGGGATGTCGGACATAAGGGTTTGATTGGAAAGAGGTTGTGTGGTTCTGGTTGTCGGATAGGGTGGAAAAAAGCGGCGCCAAAGCACGGCCAAAGCGCCCCCAAAATCTCCCCAAAACCACGCCCGGATTCCGCCGGTGGAGGAGTTGTTGGTTACCAAGTTGTCAGTTGCCAGTGGCGAGGGAGTGGGCGGTAATGGAGAGTGGCCGCCCGGCAGTGGGCGGTGGAGCGGGCGTATTTGGTTTTGAAGAACCGGGCCGCTGGTGCGGATCGGGAAGCAGGTGCTTCCATATATACCGTGGCGCTACGCGCCCGGAGCGCCGAGCGTGCAACAGCGCGCAGCGCAAAAGTGGAGTTCGTGCAGTGGGAGTGTGATTTGTAAAAATGGAAATTCTCTCGCGCGCAGCGCCCGCGCGCAACACCCATAGCGGAAGTTTCGGTCAGATCAGGGGTTATGCGCAGAATTGGTGGGCGAAAGAGAGCGGTGGGGATTGTCAAGGATTGCATTGCGATCCGCCGGGCGTGGCGAGGCAAAGTACCGCCGCACGTACAGCAGATACGCGGTACAGACGGTTCCGAAGACGGCCGCCATAAGCATGGGGAGGTGCCCGTGGAGAACGGGTTGCTGTTCCAGCAAGGCCATCTGATCCCGGGGTAACCCGCTGTGACGGTAGAACTCCATGATTCCCACGAAGTGAAATGTGAGGAGAGCCGAAACGGCCCAGCCGAGAATCGCCAGCAGCGCGATCCACCAGCCGGCCGGCCGCTGGTGGTAGCATGCCCAGGCGGCGAAGACGATCGCCGCCGCCAGGCCGAGGATGAGCCCGGCCGCCGGCAGGCCGGTGACGTAGGTGCCGAACAGCGGCACACATCGGTACTGGAGCATCGATATGCTTCCCAGTCCGAAGATCAGCAGCCAGATGCCCAGTCCCAGAACAGGCATCGGGCAGCGTTCGGTCCAGCGCGGCCGGGGATCGCAGAGGTTCAGGGTCGTCCGGACGCTGCGTCGCTGGTAGAAGCATATGTAGGCCAAAGGTATTGCTATGTAGACTATCGCCATCACGACGCCGCCGACGACCAGCACGATGGTTCGAGCCTGGGCCGGCGCGCCGGGAGTTGCCGGCAAGGGCATGTCCCGCATCATGGGCACGACCATGATGCCGGCCAGAGAACCCATGACCAGCCATGGCCAGGCGATGCACAGGATCAGCGGCCGAACCCAGCGCCGGCACTGGCAGGAGCCGATGCCGGTCCAGATGAAGCCGACGGCGATGACGATGTAGAACATCAGGGCGGTGACCACGCTCCCGATGGTGAGGGCCGGCGCGCCGGCGGGTGCCACCTTGGATGCAGCCAGTGTCAGCGGCATCGCCAGCGACATGCAGCCGGCCATGGCGCCGATGAGGATGCTGATAATTCCGAAGGCCATCAAGCCCCCGCGGCCGGGCGGCTGCGGCTGGGGCGTCATGTAGTCGGGCACGTAGGTCATGGGCTTCTCCCGGCACGACAGGTGAATTCCAAACTGGGTGTCCGCATGATATCGCGTCTGTTGCCGGCCGCCAGACCCGCGATGGGGCGGCGGGCCATCCCCTGGGCCCAAATCTTCCCGTTTCCCTCTTTCGCTTTCCGCCGGATCCCGTAAACTTATGCCTTCAAGTCTTTGTCGCGGGTTCTTTCAAATGCAGGAGGTTTCATGAGCGAACTGCGTCCACCATCCAGTCCTCAACAACCGCAGCAGCAATCTCAACAGCACGGCCAGGGACCGATCCGTCCCCCCGGACTTGCCAAGGTGTCGGGGATTCCCATCGGCAAGCCGCCCACGGAAGACCTCGAGTCGATTGCGCTCGTCGAGGAACCGGCGCCGGTTGCCGTGCCCGGCCAGCCCGCCTCAGCACAGGCCCAGCCGGCGAGCAAGATCCGCGCCTTCACCGTGGCCGGCGCGCATGTGACGAGCCACCAGTTCAAGCGCCAGCCCAATGTCACCGGCCACGGCGCGACCCGCGTTCGCACATTCCATGGCCGGCTTTCGGACGAAGGCATGGCTTTCATGGATGACAAGATCAACGAGTGGATTGACGACCACCCCGAGGTCGAGATCAAGCACGTCAGCACCTGCATCGGCGTGTTCGAAGGCAAGATCCGCGACCAGGCGCTGGTGGTGAATATCTGGTATTGATCAGCCGGTCAGCGGCCTGCTCGGGGTTCACGCTTTAGCGTGTCTCTTGATGGTTCCCGTGCGCAGACAAGCTGAAGCGTGGACTCCGAACGTTTACCCGGCCGTCATCGCCCAGGCGGCCGCGACGGCGCTGAATATCAGCGCCGCCACCATGGCTGCATACAGCCGCCACATCGCCTCGTCGAAGTGCTGTGTGTGGGCCGGGTCGGCACTGATCTCCCGCAGGTAGTCCATCCTCGATCCAATGCTCCCGTGGCACCAGCTTCGGGCGCGCACGGGAATGTTGTTCACCGACGCCACCCGCGACAGCGCCGATACGAACACGTCAGCGCCCTGCTCGCCGACGTGGCTGGCGCTCTCCGGGCCGTACGCCCAGCCGCTCTGCATCATCCGGGCCGCGAACACGTCCGCCTGCCGCTCGAACCGGCGGCTGACGAAGCCGAACAGCACCACCACCGACACCAGCACGCTGCTTCCGGAGACTAGGAGTTCCAGCATTTCCCGGCTCATCGACCTCAGCACCGGCACATGTGGAATAGCCGCGTTCAGGCCGCCCGTCAGCCCCATCGACGCCAGCGTGAGGATTGCGAAGAAGACCACGTACCACACCATGTGCTTGTAAACGATATGCCCCAACTCGTGCGCAAAGACCGCTTCGATCTGCTGGTCGCTCATCGTTTCCAGCAGCAGATCGGAGAGCAGGACGTAGCGCATCCGCGGCAGGATGCCGATGACCGCGGCATTGCCCATGCTGTACTGCGTTTGCCAGAGCAGGATGTCGCGGTACTTGAGATTCATCCGGCCGCAGAGTTCTTCCAGCCGGCGGCGCAGCGGCGAGTCGCCGAGCGGCCGCGTGTTCAGCACCAGCTGGATGATCTTCGGCGCCAGGATGTACACCAGCACCGCCGACGGCAGCAGCACCCAGCCCTCGAAGTCGCTGACGTTTCCGATGTTGATGCGCAGTACCCGGCAGAGCACCATCGCCAGATCACGCAGGAACACGATGAACAGGATCGGCAGCACGACGGACAGTATCTGGAGGCGAAACTGCGCCGTCACATACTGCCACATCGTCGGCGGCGAATGCACGGGCAGGTTCTGGTCGAGCAGGTCGAGCAGCGACTGTTCGCGCAGGGCGCGGTCGGCCGGGTATTGGGCCCAGGTGGACGCCAGCCACGCCAGCATCGGCGGCAGCGTGCCCACGACTATTGCCGGAAGCGACAATTGCACGATCTGCCGCGGATCATGCCGGGCGACATCGATGTTGATCCACGGAGTGAGCCAGCTCGCGACACATCGTCCCCAGGCGGCCGGCCCGAACAGCCCCACCGCGAACCAGGCCGGGATCATTCCACGCATGATCGCCAGTGCGCGATTGAACCACTTGAGGCTGGTGTACAGCGAATCCGCATCCACCCGCCGGGCCAGCACCCTCGAGCAGACCGCCAGCCCCATGACCATGGCGGCGTAGCCCGCGAAGAACACGATCAACCAGCGCGCGCTGGAGTGGGGATAGAGTTGGGCCGATTCCCCAATCATCCACATGGCGAAAATCAACAGCAGGATCAGTCGTGACACGGTGTACTCACTTCCAACTCAGTACGACCTTCCCCGACTGGCCGCTCAGCATGGCGTCGAAGCCCTTCTGAAACTCGGTGCAGTGGAAACGGTGCGTGATCACCGGCCGGATATCCAGGCCGCTCTGGAGCATCACGGTCATCTTGTACCAGGTTTCGTACATTTCCCGGCCATAGATGCCCTTGATGGTCAGCATGTTGAACACCACCGTGTTCCAGTCGATCGCCATCGGCTTCTCGGGGATGCCCAGGAGCGCGATCTTCCCGCCGTGGGCCATGTTGCCGAGCATGTCGACGAAAGCGGCCGTGTTCCCGGACATTTCCAGACCGACGTCAAAGCCTTCCTTCATGCCAAGCTGCTTCTGCACGTCGCGCAGGTTCGTCTCCTTGATATTCGCGGCCACGGTCGCGCCCATCTTCTTCGCCAGGTCCAGACGGTAAGGATTCACGTCGGTGATAACCACGAACCGCGCCCCGGCGTGTTTGGCGATGGCGACGGCCATGACGCCGATCGGCCCGGCGCCGGTGATGAGCACGTCCTCGCCCAGCAGCGGGAACGACAGCGCCGTATGCACCGCGTTGCCGAAGGGATCGAAGATGGACGCCACGTCGCGGTCGATGTTGTGGTCGTGATGCCAGACGTTGGTCATCGGCAGCGAGAGGTACTCGGCGAACGCGCCCGGCCGGTTCACGCCGACGCCCTTGGTGTCGGCGCACAGATGCCGCCGCCCGGCCAGGCAGTTGCGGCAGCGGCCGCAGACCACGTGCCCCTCGCCCGAAACGACGTCGCCCGGCCGGAAGTCGGCCACGTTCGAGCCGACCTCGACGATCTCGCCGACAAACTCATGTCCGACGACCATCGGCACGGGGATGGTTTTCTGTGCCCAGGCATCCCACTTGTAGATATGCACATCGGTCCCGCAGATGCCGGTGCGGTCGATGCGGATCAGCACGTCGTTGATGCCGATGGCGGGCACCGGCACGTCCTCCATCCACAGCCCGACTTCCGATTTCGCCTTGACCAACGCTTTCATGGTTTTCATATTGCTACTCCGTTCGAGTCCGTGCATGTTATAGCCCAGCGAGGCTTGGCCGCAACCAAAGAAGATCAAACACGAAGACACGAAGGCACGAAGCGGGGTATGGTACTGGCGACCCATTTGTGATGGGAATCATTTCTATGTTTCTTTGGATCAGATTGGTAAGGCCACTGCGAACAACCCTCCAATCAACAAGAACTGCTTCGTGATTTCGTGACTTCGTGTTAAAGAATTCTCCGCCGGCTGCGAAGATCCTGCTGGTATGTGTCACGGGGGAAATTCAGGATGATCGTATTACCGCCGGACGCAACTTTCGGGAGCGATACAGGTGACAATCATCAGCGGAGATTCCTATGAAGCAGATCGCCTTGCTGATTGTCGCCAGCCTGTTGCTGGGCCAGTGTGCCCTGGCTGAGAATCCCCCGAGTGTCCTCAACGACAGGTCGCTCCTGGACAAGCTTTCCCGCGAGGGAGGCCGGCTGATCGACGCGAAGAAGGTCGTCACGGCGGCCGACCTGTCGGCACAGCTTGAAAAGAGCGCCAAGTGCAAACTCACCGTGGCCGCCTGTCCGGACAAGCCGATCCCGGACGAGCAGTTCTACGAGGCTGTCAAGCCGTCCGTGGTCATCATGGGCGGTGTGTACAAATGCGACAAGTGCAACAACTGGCACGTCTCGCCGGCCAGCGGGTATGTCATCGGCGCCGGCGGCATCGTCGTCACCAACTATCACGTCATCGCCATCGGCAACAAGGACACGAAGCAGGCGATGTTTGCGATGACCTCCGACGGGCGGATCTTCCCCGTCAAGCAGGTTCTGGCCGCCAGCAAGGCCAACGACGTGGCGATCGTGCAACTTGAGGCCGACAAAGCCGTGTTCAAGCCGCTTCCGATCCAGGGCGATGCCCCCGTGGGCTCAAAGGTCCGCGTGCTCAGTCACCCCGACGAGATGCTCTTTTCGCTGACCGAGGGGATCATCTCTCGCTACTTCGTCATGCCCGCCCGGCCGAACTCCTCCGCCGGGCCGACGATGATGGCCATCACCGCCGACTACGCCAAGGGTTCCTCGGGCGGCCCGGTGCTCAACGAGCGGGGCGCGGTCGTGGGCATGGTGTCGAGCACCTTCTCCGTGTACTACGACATGAAGGACGGCCACCAGGAGAACCTGCAGATGGTCATCAAACAGTGCGTGCCGGCGGCGAGCGTGCTCAAATTGATCGAGCATTGACGGCGGCCCTCGATACGGTTCACCGGAGTTGCAGCCGCGATCGCTGATCGCGGTTGTTCGCACGCCATGGCGACTTCGATTTGGCCATCTGAACCGTATTGGGACTTCCCCCGCCCGTCATTTTCATGTAAAAGTTCCCGGCTGGCCGAAAAATGAGAGAGTCCATTTTCTCGAAGGAGACGTTCATGCTTCGCACCATTCAGGGCCTGTGTGCCCTCGCTTTTTCAGTCATGTTCCTCGCTCTGGGCGGCTGCAACTCCGGCGGCGCGGTCTTTGATTCCACGAAGGACTTCCCGCAAGGCACCGGTTTCCAGCAGTTTACGGTCACGGTCGACGGCAACGCCCGCCGCTATTCCGTGTTCATCCCGCGCGATTACTCGCCGCAGAAGAAGTACCCGGCCATCGTCTTCCTCCATGGCGTGCTCGAATCCGGCAACGACGCCACCAAGAACCTCGGCGTCGGCATCGGCCCCCACGTCCGCGACCAGGCTACCACCTGGCCGTTCATCACCATCTTCCCCCAGTCTCCCAGCGACTGGACCTCTCCCGACAAACAGCGCATCTGCATCGCCGCTCTCGACGACGTTTCCCGCCGCTACGGGGTCGATCAGGATCGCGTGATCTTGACCGGCCTGTCCAACGGCGGCGAAGGCACCTGGATCATCGGCGCCGCCTACAAGAACCGGTTCGCCGGCCTGGTTCCCATCGCCGGCTACTCGGCCAAGGACTGCTGCCCCCAACTCACCGGCATTCCCATCTGGTGCTTCCACAACGGCATGGACTTCCTGGTGCTGTCGGGCGGATCGGCCGACATGTGCCAGCGCATCAACGATGCCGGCGGCACCGCCAAGTACACCCAGACCTCCGGCTTCGGCCACGGCGGCTGGGACGACGTCTACACCGACCCCGAGGTGATCAAGTGGATGCTGGCCCAGCATCGCAACGGCGTGGCGGCCAAGAGCGCGGCGGGGGTGCCATAAGGCAAAGTACGAGGCGCTAAGCAGGGCCAGCGCCCCCGCTGGCCTCGACAATGCCACGGGGGTCCACGACCGTGGTCGCAAGGGTCTGTCGAACTGCGTCCGACGTCCACGGGTCATTCAGATCGAAGCGAAGAATCTCCGCATTCCGATACTGCAGGCGTCCGAATCCAGTGCCATTGCCATGAAGCAGACATGATTGTCGCCGGCCGTTCCGCGTCCGCTGAAGCGGACCCTACATTTGTTGTGTTTGCGGCATGGCACCCTTTGCAATCGCCGCGTTCAGGGCATGCCAGGGAAGCGTAGCGCACTTGATCCGTACCGGGAAACGATGCACGCCGGCCAGAGCGGCCGCATCGCCGAGTTCCGCCGACGGGGTAGTCTCGGGATGCGTCATCAGCCCATGAAACGCCTCATACAGCCGCTGGGCGTCGGCTTTGGTCTTGCCGGCCAGGAGCTGCGTCATCATCGAGGCCGAGGCCGTGCAGATGGGACAGGCGGTGGCCAGGAAACTGATGTCCTTGATCTGCTCGCCGTCGATCTGCACGAGGACCTGGACGCGG
>JBEKVL010000092.1:0-12065 GCA_049514055.1 Tepidisphaeraceae bacterium
CTGGACCATCGCCAGTTCGCGGGAGATGTCGGCCTGGGCGAACTCGCCGTGCGACCCGAAGCCGGCGTTGTTGACCAAGATGTCGACGGACATGCCCAATCTCGCAACTTCGTCATGGATCCGAGCCGGAACTGTGGCGTCGGCCAGATCGGCTGCGATCACCTCGGCGCGGACGTGGTGTCGAGTGGCATACTCCGCGGCAACGCGGTCGAGAACATCCTTGCGGCGCGCGACGAGAATGAGGTCATGACCGCCTGCGGCGAACAAATGGGCCAGATCAAGGCCGATGCCGGCAGAACTGCCGGTGATCAGCACCGTGGGACGGGTTGGTTGCGGAATTGGATTCATCGGGCGACGAACCGGAGAAATACCCGTGGTTGACGGGCAATGCAATGATTTCGTGGGAAAAGTCGTGCCAGCATACGTGCCCGGATCTTTCCGGGACATTCCCAAGCCCGTCGTCGGCGTCCAATGACTCGACGGCTGTGCCAGAGGTACATGTGTTTCATAACGTTCGTAACCTCTTGCTTAATCTGTGGTTGTACATGTAATGCGCTACGCCGGCTAGTGGGCGGGCGAGCGGAAAGATTACTATTAAATGACAAACTCCGACGGCCCCAGCCACTGTAACTGTATTACGCAGAAAGAACTGACCAAATGAGCCGTTGATTGTCTTAGAAAACAAGAGAGAATATATGCTTGTCCAAGGAGCTTAGTATGAACAGGATTAAGGTAGCGTTGTTGTTGGCCGGAATGTGGGCTTTGCCTGCGTCGGCCGCGCCCAAGACTTATGCACCAGAACTGCTTGCTCTTCGCGGCAGCACCTGGGTTGACGATCAGCATGCCGTGGCGCTGCAGAAGCGGCCGGGCGCACAGCCTGCGGCTGACCCGGACGATCCTAACGCGCCGGTCAAGCCCGGTTCGAAGAAGCCGGCTGGCAAGCCGGTTCCTGCTGACGACGTTAAGCCGACGCCCAAGCCTGGCGAGGATGTGAAACCCACGCCCAGGCCGTTGCCGCCGACGATTAAGCCCGCCGTCCCGGGCGAGGATGTGAAGCCCACGCCCAAGCCGTTGCCGCCGACGATTAAGCCCGTCGTCCCGGGCGAGGATGTGAAGCCCACGCCCAAGCCGTTGCCGCCGACGATTAAGCCCGTCGTTCCCAATGAGACTGTCAGGCCCACGCCCAAGCCGCTGCCGCCAACGATCAAGCCCTCGGTCGTGGATACGCCTGCAATCAAGCCGCCGGTCAAGCCGCTGCCGCCGACCGGATATGGTCCGCGACTGCCCGTGACCAATACGAACGTCACCAACAAGAACGTGACTAACACCAATGTCACGAACAAGACCGTGACGAACACGACGGTGGTCAACAAGACGATCGTCAACGAGACGATCGTCAATAAGAAAGTGACCAATGTCGTGGATGCACGTCGCGTCTATGACCACCGTTATGAGGCGGAGCGTTATCGGCCGCACGACTCCTTCTCGCTGGGCATCGGCATTGGTTCCGGTGGCGTCGACTCCTTCTCCTTCGGCTTCGCCAGTTTTGGCCGGCGCGACAGTTTCGCACTGGGCATCGGCATCAACACCGGCCCGGCCTACTATGTGCCGCCCGTGGTGGCCCCGGCGGTGGTAGTCGCACCGGCGGTCGTGGTGGCTGGTCCGATGGTCTATGCCCCGGTGGTTTATGCTCCCACGCCGGTTGTGTATGTGCCGGCAGAGCCCGTGGTGGTTGAACCCGCCCCGGCATTGGTCGTGGTGGACACCTGCGCCCTATATCCGCGGTGGTACAGGCATCACACCCTCGTGGTGGCGCAGGCCCAGGTCGCCGTCATGGCGCAGCCCGAGGTAGTGGCGGTCGCGCCGCCTCCGCCGCCGGTCGTGGCGGTCGATCCGTTCGCTGGTTATCCCGCTTGGTATCGGCCCGCCGTGGTTCAGACTCAGCCGGTCGAGCAGCCGGCCGACCCTGGGCTCCAGTTCAACTACCAGAAGAACTGATCTCGATTTCTCCCCTTTTGCCAGACAGCGGGCGCCGGCAACGGCGCCCGTTTTCCATTGCGCAAACCGGCGGGCGGGGCGTACAATCGGGGCATGATTAGAATCCGCGAAATCGTGGACCCTGATCTGCGGAAGCGCATCGTCGCGTTGCTGGCCAGGCAGCGCGAGTGCTCGGTGGCCGCCATTCCCGACTGGTTCGAGTTGGACGACGCGGATTACGTCGATCTGCTGCAGCAACTTCGAGCCGATTCTGACAGCGAAGTTGAGCAGTACGATCCACGGATGTAGCACCGGACGCGCGCGAGCCCGTAGACCCGTAACACCGCCTTCAAGGCGGCCGCGCTGTGGGTTTGCACCCCCTGGGCCATTGATCCTTGTGCTCCCGAAGCCCGCTTCACACCGCCCGTGCGCTGTCGCCGCGCACCTTCTCGCGGATCGCCCGGTGCAGGCGCATCGTAATCGGCCCGCATTTCCCGCCGCCCACGGGGTACGTGTTCCAGCGGGCGACCCAGGAAATTTCCCGGGTCGTGCTGGTGATGAACAGTTCATCCGCGGCCAGCGCTTCGGCCTCGCGGATCGGACGCTCTTCGACGGGAATCCCCAGCGAACCGGCCAGGTCCAGCAGCACCAGCCGCGTGATCCCCGGCAGGACCTTCGGCCCGACAGGATGAGTCAGCACTGTTCCGGCGGAGACGACGAAGAGGTTGCTCGCGGAACACTCGGTGACACAGCCATCGTGAATGAAGACTGCCTCGTCCGCGCCGGCGGCAATCGCCGTGTTCTTGGCCAGAACGTTCGCCAGCAGCGCGATCGACTTGATCCAGCAGCGTTTCCAGCGTTCGTCGGGAACGCTGTGGAGAGCGGCCCCGGGCGCGGCGCCGGGCTCAGCCTGGGGAGGCAGCGGCCGCGCATAGAAGAGCATCGTGGCGGTCGTCTTGTCGGGAAACAAATGGTTGCGCGGGGCCACTCCACGCGTGACCTGGAGGTAGATGAACCCCTGGTCCGGCGCGTGTTGCTGCGTGAAGTCCTCAAGGTGCCGGGACAACTCGGCGGGCGTCACGGGAATGCTTAGGCTGATGCCGGCGGCCGACTTGTACAGGCGGTCGAGATGCTCGCGGAGCGTGAAGAGCCGCCGGTTGTAGATGCGGACGACTTCGTAGATGCCGTCGGCAAACTGATAGCCGCGGTCTTCCGGGTCGATGCGGACAGCACTGGCGGGAATGACCTCACCGTTGAACCAGATCGTTTCACTCATGTCACCATCCTTGGCTGTTGGGCAGTTCGAGCCCTGATGGTCGGCATTGTATCACCTCGCCGGCAGGCGGTGCAATGTGGTGCCAATCCCAACGAGCTTTACTTTGGCCCTCGACTGGGCGATACTTATACGTCTATGAATCGCACGCGCCGGGTTCTCATGGTGGCGTTTGTCGCCACGGCCCTTTGCGCCGACCGGGTGGTCGCCGCGGCGCCGAGCCTGCGCGCAATGGATGCCATGGACCTTGCCCGGCGGATGGCGGGAAGACTCGTCATCACGCTTCGCCACGCCGTGGCCGCCGCCCAGGTGAAGGAAGTCCGGCGGCAGGGGGGCGTGGCGGCCGAACCGCATGTGCGGCTCGCCATCGACACCCGCCCGGCCGCCCACGAGCCCGCGCCGCTTCACCGCTACCGCCTGCCGCCTCCCGCCCGCTGCTGAACTCTGTCGTTTTCCGTTTTCCAAGGCAGCCGCCACGTCGGCCGCTGGCGCTGATAGCCCAGCACGCCGGGTCGCGGCTTTCGATCCGACTTCATCAACAACAGCAGAATATCCGGCCGGTCGCTCGCGCCGGGCCACAGGAGCCGCAAATGGCCTTCTCGTTTCAGAAAATACTCACCAGGATCTTCGGCAGCCGCAACGAGCGGCTGCTCAAGAAATACCGCGCCACGGTCGCCCAGATCAACGCCTGGGAGCCCAGAATCTCGATCCTCTCCGACCCCGAACTCGCCAAACGCACGCAGGAGATGCGCGACGGCATCCGCGAGGGGCGCATCAGGATCGCCGATGTGCAGTCCGAAGCGATGGCCATCATGCGCGAGTCGATGGACCGCAACATCGGCATCCGGCAGATCTTCAACACCGAGGAAGATCCGCTCAACAAGTTCGATCCCGACCGGCTCAGCGACGCTGACCTCGAACTGTACGATTCCGTGCAGCGCCGCATGATCCAGACCGGCGAAAGCTGGACCCGGGTGCCCATTCCGCCGGGCCTCTACAAGGCCATCCGCGAGTTGTATCCCGATTCGCGCCCGCCGTTCCGTGCCCGTTGCTTCGACGTGCAGCTCATCGGCGGCCTGGTCCTCTACGAAGGCAAGATTGCCGAAATGGCGACCGGCGAAGGCAAGACCTTCGTGGCTCCGCTGGCGTGCTTCCTGCGCGTGCTTCAGGGGATGCACTGCCATGTCGTCACCGTCAACGACTATCTGGTACGCCGCGACGCCAACTGGGTCCGGCCGGCGTTCGAGGCGCTGGGCGTTTCCATCGGGTTCATCCAGTCGGACATGGATCCCGGCGGCGAGGGCCGCCGCAAGGAGTACCAGTGCGACATCACCTACGGAACCAACAGCGAGTTCGGCTTTGACTATTTGCGAGACAACATGAAGGAGACGGTCGACCACCAGTCCCAGGGCAAGCTCGAGTACGCCATTGTCGACGAGGTCGACTCGATCCTGATCGACGAGGCCCGCACCCCGCTGATCATCTCCGGCGCGGCCCACGACGACGCCGAGAAATACATCGCCGCCGACCGCGTCGCCCGCAAGATCATCGAATTGCACAAGCCCTGCGGCGATATCGACCGCCAGATCGACGCCTGCAAGCGCGCCGGCAAGGCGGCCGAGGGGGACATCGACAAGCACAAGGGCGAAAGGGACGAGGTCGAATCGGCCAGGCAACGCCAGGCGGAAGCCGAGGCCAGGCTCGTCGAACTGGAAGAGAAGAAGAAGGGCGTGGTCGCCTATTACGAGGTCGAACTGGACCGCAAGAGCGTCCACCTGACGCATGAGGGCATCCAGGCCGCCCAGGACGAGGCCGGCGTCGGCTCGTTCTACTCCGGCAACAACATGGAGTGGCCGCACCTCATGGAGCAGGCCCTGCGGGCGCATGTCGTCTATGAGAAGGACAAGGACTACGTCGTCGAACGCGGGCAGCGCAGCGGCGACATGGAAGTGGTCATCGTGGACGAATACACCGGCCGCAAGATGATCGGCCGCCAGTGGTCCGAAGGCCTGCACCAGGCCGTCGAGGCCAAGGAACGCGTGCCCGTCAAGCAGGAGACGCAGACGCTGGCCACCGTCACCCTCCAGAACTTCTTCAAGCTCTACAAGAAGATTGCCGGCATGACCGGCACGGCCCAGACCGAGGCCGAGGAGTTCATGAAAATCTACAAGCTGGAGGTGGTCACCATCCCCACCAACCGGCCGGTCATCCGCTGCGACCACGACGATCGCGTCTTCCGTTCGGATCGCGAGAAGTGGGAAGCCATCATCGAGGAGATCAAGCTCTGTTCCGACTGCGGCCGGCCGATCCTTGTCGGCACGACCAGCGTCGAGAAGAGCGAGAAGCTGTCCGCGCTGCTGAAGCGCAAGTACGGGATCGAACACGACGTGCTCAACGCCAAGCAGCACGAGCGCGAGGCCGACATCGTCGCCAAGGCCGGGCATCGCCACCAGAACGCCGCCGGCGAATGGGTCGGCAACGTCACCGTGGCCACGAACATGGCCGGCCGCGGCACCGACATCAAGCTGCTGGTCGAGACGCTCTGGGATGTCGAGTGCCAGCCGCACCCTGACAAGAAGGGCCAGCACCGCTACAAACTGACCCAGCGCGGATCCAAGCAGGTGGTCGAGGTCGACTCGGACGATCCCAAGGCCGAGGTCTGGGAGCTGGCGCCGCATCGCAAGGTCGCCGGCGGCCTGCACGTCATCGGCACCGAGCGCCACACCGCGCGCCGCATCGACAACCAGCTCCGCGGCCGCTCCGGCCGCCAGGGCGACCCCGGCTCGTCGCGCTTTTACGTCTCGCTCGAGGACGAACTGATGAAGCTCTTCGCCGGCGAGTGGACCATCAAGGTCCTCGGCTGGCTGGGCATGGAAGAGGGCATGGCGATCGAGGACAAGCGCATCAGCAAGGGCATCCTGCGGGCCCAGAAGAAGGTCGAGGAGCGGAACTTCTCCATCCGCAAGAACCTCCTCGAGTACGACGAGGTCATGGACTATCAGCGCACGCAGTTCTACGGAATGCGGCAGCGCGTGCTTGAAGGCCGCCAGGTTGACGAGATCATCTGGGGCATGATCGGCCACGCCGTCGAAGACGCCCTCCGCAGCTACATCGACGAGGACTACGTCGCCGCCTGCGTCTGCGAGTGGGCCAAGACGAACTTCAGCCTGTCCAACCTCGAGCCCTCCGACTACTCGGGCCTCAAGACCCTCGTGGATCTGGAGAACTTCATCAAAGGGCACGCCCGAACCGACGTCGAGAGCGATATTTCCTCCCTGCTCACCGAGTACATGGGCGAAGACCGGGAAGCCCGCGAATGGGACACGAAATCGCTCGTCTCCGAAGCCATGCGGCGCTACCAGGTGAACCTTTCGCAGGGCCAGCTCAAGAAGATGTCGCCCGACGAGGTGGAGCAGATGCTCATCATCGCGGCCTCGGAGCAGATCGATAAGCGCGACTGTGCCCCCCTGGCCCAGTTCATCGAGCCCTTCTACGCCGAGAAACAACTGGCGAACTGGGCTCGCGAGAAATTCAGCCTCAAGATCGATCCGATGGAGATGATTGCCGACCCCGAGCGGCACGTTCGCAAGCCGTCGGAACAGATTGCGGAACTCATCGAGACCCGCGCCCGCCAGGTCTACGCCCAGCGCGAGATCGAGTATCCCATCGATCATCTGCTCACTTATGTCTACGGCGGGGACGGCGCCAGCGCCGACGATCCCTATCGCGCCGAATACGTGCAGGCGTGGGCCGTCCAGAGATACCGTGAAGAACTCTCGCTTGACGAAATCCGCTCGCTGGCGCGTTCGCCGGAACAGCGGCGGCTGCGCGACCGGCTCATCGGCCTGCAGGAGCAGTATCTCGAAGACGGCCGCATCGATAAGGATGTCGACGAGATGCTCGCCCGGCAACTTGAGCCGGCCGCGCTGGCCAAGGCGTTCAACGAGCGGTTCGTGACCAAGTTGTCGGCCGCCGACGTCTCGGAGACGCGGGACCTGCCCACGGACGATCCTCTGGTCATGCGGAAGGAACTGCCTCGCGACCGCATGATCCAGGCCGCCCGTGGTTTCTTCCGCCGGGAGCTTTCCGAGCTCGAACAGTTCGTTCTCATCTCGATCTTCGACCAGAGCTGGAAAGACCACCTCTACGCGATGGACATGCTCCGCAGCAGCATCGGCCTGGTGGGTTTCGCGGAGAAGGACCCGCGCGTGGTTTTCAAGAAGGAAGGTCACCGCTATTTCCAGGAGATGATGGAAGCCGTTCGGGCCAAAGTCACCGACCTGATCTTCCGCGCCCGCCTCGCCGGCCCGGTTCAGGCCCGTTCGGCCTATCAGGTCACGGCGGCCACGCATCAGGACGCCGGCGGCTACGGCGTCGGCGAGAACATCCAGCAATACGGCGGCGCCGCCGCCCCCCAGCAGGAAGGCCAGCCGCAGGCCGTCGGCTCGGAGGCATCCGTGGTCACCAAGCCGATCGTGAACGAAGGCCCCAAGGTCGGCCGCAACGACCCCTGTCCCTGCGGCAGCGGCCGGAAGTACAAGAAATGCTGCGGCCGGAATGCGGCGTGACCGGCCCCGGAGGCGGCGAATCCGGTCAGCCTCCGGCGTAAGCCGCGGGTGACGTGTTCGGTAGTCGAACGAAGCCCCACAGGGGCGATAGACATCAGCCCATGGCGCAAGCCATGGGAAACGATGGCAACAACATATCATCAGCCCCATCGGGGCGACAGAACTGGGTCCACGACCGTTGTTGGATAGCGCCGGCCTGCCGAGAATTGTCATGTTGAGTCGTCACGGGCCTTTGGCCTACCCGCATGGAATGAAAGATATCAGAACCGTCATTCCGAGCGTACTCGCGAGGAATCTGGCCTTGGACTTCGAGCGCAGATCTTTCGCGAGTACGCTCAAGATGACGACTCTCTGACTTCACTTTCAGAGCAGCGTACTCGCGAAACATCTGGCTTCGGAGTCCAAGGCCAGATTCTTCACGAGTACGTTCAGAATGACCGATGGGCGCCGAATGCGACTCGATAGCCCCTGCAACAACGGTCATGCACTCGACAAAACTCCTGCCGCCCCTGCGAGGCTGATGATCTCTTTCGCGCGGCGTTCCCACGACTTAGGCAGTGTGAAATAATAACTGTATCAGTACGGCGCGTGCTCTCACGGCATTGAGGCGTTCCGGGGATTCGGAACTGCGACGGTTATCTTTGCACACTGCCTTACGTCGCGGGCTTATGTGTATCGCCCCCGACGGGGCTGCCGGGAAACCGCGATCATCGATCGCGGCCACGGAACTACTTCTTCGTCTGCTCCTCGATCGCCTTCTTCGCGCCCTCCTGCATCATCCATTCGACGTGGCCGTCGTTGAAGAGAACATTCACGCCCTCGCCGTTGTGGTTCTCGAGCTTCTCGTAAACGAGGATCTTATCCGCTCCGTCCGCCGCCTTCATTGTGGCGCCCAGGTAGACATAGTCGCTGTTGGCGTTGACCCACTCGGCGTACTTCTTCTTGTCGTGGGCAATGTCGGCCGGAACCGCCTTGCCCGTTTCCGGGCAGATGAAGACTTCCGCGGGCAAGTCCTCCCCGACGAGATCGCCCAGCGTGGCCGGGTACTTCTTCTTGTCGTTCCGGTAGAGTTGTACAGCCAGGCCAATCTGCCGCAGGTTGGACGCGCACTTGACACGCTCCGCCCGCTCCTTGGCCGAACCAAGCGCCGGCATCATCATGGCGGCCATCATGCCGTACTGCATCGTGGACATGTTCGACTGCGTGGCGAACATCTCGGCCATCGGGAACGGCGACACGCTCCTCGCGTAAAACCCCTTGTCGTCCGACCAGGCCGCGCTCCCGGCTGTCGCCATGTGCCCCATGAGCTTGTCCAGCGGCGGCACCACCGGCTCCGGGGCCGGCACGCCGAACATGTCCGACAGCCCCAGCATCAACCGGAACATGAACGCCACTTCGCCATACGTAGCCGGCGTGGTCTTGGGCAGGTCGTAGAACGAAATCGACGTCGGATTCTCGACGCCCAGACGTTTGCGCATCTGCACAAAGCCGGGGTTGTCCAGGATCGACGCGCCTTTCGTCCCGATGTGCCCGGCCGCCGACGCCACCGTCTGCGGGTACAGCCCGGCCACCAGGAACCCATCCTTGATGGTCCAGGCCGGCGCCACCGCTGGGATCGCCAGGTAGTGAATCTCATCGCCGCCGATCTTCACCGTGCGGGTGCTGATGGTGATCTCCTTGCCCACTTCCTTTTGCAGCAGCTTGTTGACCCAGGTCTGTAGCTTCTCCAGCGACGATTTCAGCTTGGCCGCGTCGTTGCACTTGTTGACGACCGTCAGCGCCATCATGTTCGGACCGCCAGTGGTGTCGGACGCGTAGATCACCCACTCGCTGCCCAGCGACGCGAGCAGGTCCTTCTCGATATCCACGCCGGTGGCCTTTTTCGCCTCGGCCAGGAACTTGTCGATTTCCTGGGGGATCGACGGGTCGATTTCGCCGCTCAGAGTGCGGATCACGCCAACCAGTTTGCCGAGATCGAATTGCCCCGCGGCCGCCCAGCAGACGGACCTCGGCACCGTCTTCAGCGACGCCTCCGACAGGGGTTTGGCATCGAACAACGCCGCCAGCCCCTGCCGCGGCGCGGGGGCTTCCACGTAGGCATTCAGCGCCCAATCGGCGCCGTCAAACCCCGCCGTCACGGCCATCCGCTTGATGCCGTCCAGGGCGAGCGACTTGCGGATCTTCTGCCAGGTCTCCTTGAAAGGCTCCGGCGCTTCCTGAGCCATGCCCTGGTCGGCCATCTTCACCAGCGACTCGACGTTGCAGTAGAACGTCAGCATTCCACCGGCCTGTGTCTTGCGGATCGACTCGGCAAACGCCGCATCCTTCGCCAGCGACGCCGCCCCGGCCGGGTCCTTGAGCAGTTTCGCCAGGTCGGCGGGCACTGGCATTCCCATGCTCAGCACCACGAACCGTTCGGCCTGCAACTCCGCCTTGAAGGGCGCGTTGGCCTTGCCCAGGGCATCGTTGATCGCCTTCAGCACATCCTGCGGCTTGTTTCCGCCATCGCACACGAAGGCAAAGCGCGGCATGGGGTTGCCCTTGTTGGCGAAATCGACCCCGCCGAAATACAACGCGCACGGCCGCCGCCACAGCGGATCGGCCACGGCCAGGACCGTGCCGAAAATCTCCCCGGCCTCGGCATCTTCCCTGGCGATGCGCTTGGCCAGCGCCGGCAGCAGATCGGAGAAGACCTGCGGCATGGCCGAGTCGGCCATCAGCGCCGCCAGGTGCGACTTGGCATAAGCCGGCCCCATTTCGTCCGCGCCGGCCCAGCCGACATACACGATTGCATCCGCCGGTACCCGATTCGCCAGCACTTGCCCGATTGCCGGCAGTGCCAACAGAACACCCAACACCACCGAGAGGATTCGCTTGAGCATGATGACATCTCCCTTATGAATAGACCTACGAGTATCATTCCCTGCGTGCCACAATGTTGCAATGGGTCGCGGAGGCATCGGTGGTCGTCGTTCCCCGTAGTCTCTCTCCAGTTTTCATGTCCTCATCCTGACCGTTCAATTCCGCTTGACACCAACCGACACCCGAGATATTCATTAACATAGTTTATTAAGTGCTCCCTATGGCCACCCCCTCCCATCTGCGCCAACTGAACCAGCGCCGGGTGATCTACGCCCTGATGCGGCTGGGGCAGGCCTCGCGCGCGGGTCTGGCCAAGGCGACCGGCATGAGCCAGCCCACCATCGGGAAAATCGTCGAGGAATTGCTGGAAGAACATGTCGTGGATTCGGCCGACGGGCCGGCCGCATGTGCGACGGTTTCGCCGCAACCGCCGTTGCGGGCGTGCCGCGGATCGTCCGGTGCGCGGTCCCTGCCGGAATCCATGGCCACACCCGCGGCCGGTGACGAGGCCGGTTCGCCCCGACTGGGCCGGCCGGGGCAACTCGTCCGGCTGGATGCCCGCAGACAGCGCTTCCTGGCCGTACAACTCGGCGTCGTCAACACGCGGCTGGCAACCCTGCCGATTGCGGCCAGACTTGTCGACGAGTGGGACACGGAGTTCGCCACGCCCTCCTCGCCGCAGGCGTGGGTCAAGGCGCTTAAGAAGGCGATGGATCGCCTGCCACTCGGTGGGCTGCAGGCGATGCTCATGAGCGTGCCCGGCGTCGTCAACGAAGCCAGCGGGGACGTGCTGCTCTGTCCAAACCTGCGCTGGGCGGAGAAGATGAATCTCAACGAGGTGCTCGGCGGACTGACGCCGGCGCCCCTGCTGGTCGTGCAGGAGATCCGGGCCCTGGCGTTGGGCCAACTCGCCGTGGAGCCGGCCGAGGGGGATTTCTTCCTGGTTGATTTCGCCGACGGTGTGGGCGGGGCGGCCGTCGTGGGCGGCAAACTCTTCACCGGCTCGGCGCCGCTGTCGGGGGAATTGGGACACACCCCCGTATTGGGCAACAACCGGACCTGTGGCTGCGGAGCAGTGGGCTGCGTCGAGACACTGGTTTCCAGACGAGGTTTGCTCGCGACCTTCGCCGCCGAGGCCGGCCGGAAGATCCCCGGCTGGCCGGTGCTGGTGGAGCATGTCACGCGCCTGGGACTCCAGCCGTGGCTGGTCCGGGCCCTGGACGTCGCGGCCACGACCATCGCCGGCGCGATCAACGTGCTGGGCCTGCATCGCGTGGTCGTCACCGGCTCACTGACGGAACTGCCCGAATGCGTCATGAGCCACCTGGCCGAGGCCGTCCGGCGCGGCGCGCTGTGGGGCAGGTTCGGCGACGTGCAGTGCATCG
>JBEKVL010000093.1:0-12063 GCA_049514055.1 Tepidisphaeraceae bacterium
GGGATTGAGCTTTCGATCTTCCATCTGTCGACCCTGTCGCGCCAGTTGCTGAGCGGGCGCGACACCGCCAGGTTTCTGGCGGGCACGAACTATTTCGTCGACCCGCGGCTGATGATCGAAGTCGGCGCCTGGAACGACACGGCCCTTGTCGAGGACGCCGAACTCGGGCTTCGCCTCTATCTGCGGAAACGCGTGAAGCCGGCATGGCTCTCATGCCACGAGGTGGAGCAAACGCCGCCGGACGCTCATAGTTACTTCCGGCAACGACGGCGCTGGGCGCTGGGACACTTCCAACTTCTGTCCGTAGTCCGGGCCTCGAGACTACCCTGGCATGTTAAAGCGGAACTCTACTGCAAACTGCTGCACTCGGTTTTCATGTGCCCGCTGGACGTGGGGCTTCCCATCTTGGGCTGGACGGCCTTTGCCTGCGGTTGGGGCGCCGGCCTCCCCAGACCTCTCCATTGGATGATGCTTGCCCTGCTGGTGGTATCGCTGTTCGTCTGGGATTACTTCGGTCGGGGCATGCGAATACTCGACCGCTACGCTCCCGCACGGATGCCCCGGCACAAGAGATGGCTGATTTCCATCCAGTTCATCCTGGCGATGCCCTGGCTGATGGTCTTGCAGGCCGCGCCTCGTTTCTCGGCTTTGTATCAGTATCTCTCGGGCCGATACACCGGCGACTGGCAGAAGACTCCGCGAACGGTGGAGATCCACGATTCCCTGCCCGAGATGTGGATCAATGCGGAGGTGGTGCTGTCCCCAGTGCTGGCGAAAAGTACCAAGACGGTCGGGGGAGTTCTGGAACGGGCACATGCTTAAGAACCGATCGCTCATTCTGGTGATTTGTCTGCTCACGGCCATGGTCGCCACGGGCAACGACGACCGCCCAGGCCCGCCGGAAAACACTGCGGCAGCTCACCCCGTCCGCAGGATACTGCTGATCAGCGACGCCGCCGGGGAGTATGACGAAGGCCGCAGCCGGCTCATGAACCTGCTGGATGGAATGGGGCTCGATTTCGATGTCCGGACGCACACGTCGTCCGGCACGAACCTGGCCCAATACCAACTCGTTATCGTCGCCCCCACGACGGGTCGGGAAATCAAGATCGGCAGGCCCCTGGAGCGGGCGATCATCGACGCCATTGCCCGGGGAACCAACGTCCTGTGGATCGGCGGCGGAATATGGGGCACGTTCACCACCACCGAACTTTCAGACGCGTTCGGACTGCGGTACACAGGCCAGGGCTGGAGTACCGACGCCAGGGTGGCCCGGGCGGGGTTTGTTAATGCCGCGGGCCAATCCGATCACCTCACGGTGTATAAGGAGAACCTCTACAGGGTGGAGGCCGTCAAGGCCCGCATGGAGGGTTCGTTCCTTGATGCCGCCGGCCAGCCGCTGGCGATCCCTTTCATCACTCATTACCGCGCCAACGAGCGAAGCGGCCAGGCCGTCTACATGTCGTTGCAGATGTTCAACTACTGGAAGGCGGAAGAGTCCGACGATACCTTTGCCCGGGCCGAGGTCGTGTTGCGCTACATTCGTCGATTGACCTCGGATGGTTCCGTGGGCAAGCATCCCGTCCGCGATGGCCATCAGGCGGTGTTCGTCTTGCGGCTGGAGGACTATCTTCCAGGGGGATCACTGCCGGGGCACACCGGCCGACCGTGGCTTATTCGCATGGAGCGACTGTTGGAACTGTGCCGCGAAAATGAACTGCCGCTGAACATCGCCCTGGTGCCCGTATATCGCGACCCGTTTCGTGGCGAGAACCACGACTGGGACGAAGACGACCCGGCCATTTCGACCTTGCAACGCCAGGCGAAGCAAGCCTTCGATGATGGTGGCAGCCTGGTCGTCCATGGTTATACCCATCAGCACGGCAATGGCCCCAGCAACTACAGTGGCGGTGACTGGGAGGTCTGGGACAATGTGGGCCAACGGTTCCTGCCGTTTGCGGAGCAGAAGGCCATCACCGAGAACGCGTACGCGGAAGTGGTCAGACAATTCGGCATCCGGCCGACAATCTGGGAGACTCCCCATTACGTTGGCAACACCGACACCGCGCGGGCCGCATACGGCGCTGGATTCCGGTATCTCACCGAATCCGACACGAAACTGTTCCCAAACCGACAAGGGTATCTCGATCGTATGAAGGGGCTGGTTCTGAACATCCCTGAGACGGCCTTCGACTATCCAAACGATGGGGATGAGATCAAGCGGTCGGCGATTCTCCGGCAAAAGCACCTGCTGCCGCGGCTGGTGGGAATGAACGGCCTCGTGTACCTGTTCTATCACAACACCAACCGAAACCAGGAACGGGCGCTGGAGAATCTGCTGACGGAAGCCAGGAAGTTCGACCTCTGGAAACCGGATCTCGAGCAGTACGCGGGTTTCTGGGAGAAGCGCGAGCAGGCCAGGATCAAGTCAACTATTGACCCTGCTGCCCGGCAGGTGATTGCGGATGTGACGGCATCTTTCCAGGGGTTGACCCTGTCGGTGCGGCTGCCCGACGGCACGATGCCTGGGGAAGTTGCCATCGATGGCAAGCCCGCCAAGGCCAGGTCGCAGCAGATCGACCGGGCATGGTACATCTATCCCGTGCTGCCGGACGCCAAGGCCTGCCGGGTTGTCATTGGTTTCCAGAAGGCGCCGTCGCCGGGCGGGACGTAGCCGGGGGCCTTTGGAAATTGCGGGCGGCGGACTCTTCCATGAACTTCCGGTAGCCATCATGGAGTAGCGACGCCTCCTTTCCAGCGGACGGGCGCATGTAGTCGAAGTAGCTGTAGGCAATCAGCCTCTTCTTGAATTTGCTCAAGGACTCGACCTGCTCGCGAACCCGGGCGGCGTCGGCGGGTTTGGCAGCAAAAGGCTGGTCATCCACCGGCTGGCCGTGGATCTGCGTGAATGTCTCCCCCACCAGCCATACCTCACTGGAATCCTCAAACTCCTGGCTGAGTGAAACGATGGCGTCGACGAAGTCCAACTTCTCCTGCCATTTGGCTTGCCGCGGGATTCCCGCCCCGTCCTGGAAAAGCAGCACGTCGATGCCGGCCTCATTCAAGAACAGCGTCCAAAACCACACGAAGTGAACCAGCTCGGACTTGTCGGGATCCGTATACCCGCTGGCGAGAACGGGCTTGAGTTCGTCCAACTTGTTGAGATGCGCCGCGAGGCTGTGGAAGAACTCACGGGTCATCGCCTGATGGTCGTTTGCGTAGTCAAGATCGGACACTTCGTGAGGGATATACCATCCGCAAAACGACGCGTGCGCCCCCAGTAATGCGTGAAGCCTGTCGGCCATCCGCGTATTTCTGGCCAATTCCTCGGCCATGTATTTCTTCGTGAAACTGTCCTCAAGCCCCCACGACTTGCGAAGCGACAATCCGACGTAAAGCTCCATGCCCTTTTCGTCGGCAGCGGCGGCAATCGCTTCGACAGGGCTCTTGTGGCCTTGGGCAACCGTGAAATCGGCCGCATCGTACTGGCTCCACTGCACGATGACGATCTTGATGCCAATGCGGCGCAGGTTGTCAAATTCGCTTCGCCACTGGGAATCCGGCCAGGCCAAATGCTCCTTCGTGAGTTGGAGAAACGTACCTTCAAAGGCGTCTCCGACGAACAGCCACGGGCTGAGCGAAGATGCGCGTGTGGTCGCCCGTGCCTGGGCCGCCCTGGCGGCAGACCGCGGCGGCGCGCCTTCGTCGGAAGAGTCGCTCTTGGGAGTACCGCTCGGACTGGCCATTTTCGCCTGGGGCGATCTTTCACGGGGAGCATGCAGGAACAGCAACGCCGCGCAGAAACCCAGAACCGCGGCGACGAAGGCAATGAGCAGGATCTGTTTCATGATACTCTTGAGAAGGCGACCAACACTTGCAAACTACCATTCTGTTTACAGAATGCAAGCAAGGGGAATACCCCCGGCAGTCCTTGCAAGTCGCGAGCCAGCCAGAGTTCCACTCCAGTATCCCGTTCGACGTGGACAACCGGCTCGAAGTTACCATGCGATGGGATGATGGTTTCCTCCTTCATCGTTGGCCTCATCGAGAACGCCCGCGGCCGGCCAATGGTACGCGGCACCGGACAGCGCGAAGGCTCAATACCCTCCGCTACCGATCGCCCCGGACTTCTGACCCCCCTGCTGCCCGGCTTTCCCGGCCGCTTCGCGGCGGCGGTATTCATCCAGCATGGCCGCCGTAGCGGTCGCCCCGCAACGTGTGCCGCCAAGATCACGAACGAGAATCAGCCCGTCGAGATCGCGCACGCCTCCGGCCGCCTTGACCTGCACTTTCGCCGAACACGATTCGCGCATCAGCCGCAGATCGTGCTCGGTTGCCCCCTTGTAGCTGTACTTCCCATCCGCGCCTTTCACAAAGCCATAGCCCGTCGATGTCTTCACCCAGTCGGCGCCGGCCCGCTCGGAAATCCGGCAGAGTTTGCGCTTGAAGTCGTCGCCGCTCAGGCCCGCGCCGCCGGCCGCGAGGTAGTCGTTCTCGAAGATGACCTTGACCTTCGCGCCGTGCTTGTGGGCCTCGTCGCACACGGTCTTGATGTCGCGTTCGACATAGTCCCAGTCGCCGCCGAGCGCCTTGCCGATGTTGATGACCATGTCGATCTCGGCCGCCCCGTCGCGGCAGGCCAGCTCGGTCTCGTAGCGCTTGGACTCGGTGGTGCTGTTGCCGTGCGGGAAGCCGATGACCGCGCCGACCAGAACGCCGCTGCGCGCAAGCAGTTCCACGGCACGCCGCACCGCATACGGCTTGATGCACACCGACGCCACCCCGTATTTCGCGGCCACCCGGCACCCCTCCTCCAGATCCTGGTCCGTCATGGTCGGATGCAGCAGGGAATGGTCGATCATCTTCGCCAGTTGTTCGTAGGTGTATTTCATATTGGAGTCTCTTTACCACGGAGGCACAGAGACACGGAGAAGACAAATCCATTCTTACCGAGTTTCTCGGTGCCTCCGTGTCTCCGTGGTTAACCCGAACTCAGCGATCAAAGAACGGCGCCAGAATATTCCGCGCCACCCGGAGCGCCTTTTGCCGCCCTTCCAGGGTCTTGCCAAACGTATCGTCTTCAACTTCGATGCAGACATCGCCCGTATAGCCGATCTCGGTGAGCGTGGCCATGAACTCCGCCCAGTTTATGTCGCCATAGCCGGGGATCCGCGGCTGATGCCATTGCAGCGGGAAGGCAAACGCCCCGACTTCGTCCAGCCGCTCGTGCTGAATCTTTACATCCTTGGCATGCAGATGGAACAGCTTGTCCTTGAATTCCTTCAGTGGGCGAATGGGGTCCATGAACTGCAGGATGAAGTGCGACGGATCGTAGTTGAGCCCGAAATGCCTCGAGGGGATGTCGTTGAACATCCGCCGCCAGATCACGGGAGATGTCGCCAGGTTCTTCCCGCCGGGCCACTCGTCGCGGGTGAAGGACATGGGACAGTTCTCGATGCCGATGCGGATGTCGTGGTCTTCGGCGAAGGCGATCAGCGGCTTCCACGTCTTGAGAAACCGCGGCCAATTCTCATCCACGGTCCTCGTCCAGTCACGGCCGATGAAGCTGTTGACGTTCTTCAGCCCCAGCATCTCCGCCGCCACGATCACCTTCTTGAGGTGGTCCACGCAACGTCTGGCGGCCGCCGAATCGGGATCGAGCGGGTTGGGGTAATAGCCCAGGGCCGACAGGCGAACACAAGACTCCGCGCACATCTCATTGATATCCCGGGCCCGGCCCTTGGTGAACCCGGCCACATCGATATGCGTCACCCCGGCGAATTTTCGCTCGGCCTTGCCGACGGGCCAGCAACACACCTCGATGCAATCGAAGTCTTCCTGGTCAGCGAACTCAAATACCTCTTCCGGCGACATCTCCGGAACAACGGCGGTGTTAAACCCGAGTTTCATGGTTCTCTCCGGATCAAAAGTCCAGATTCAGCACGAAGGCACGAAACCACGAAGCACGTTCCGGTATGCGAAAGCGGCTTCGTGTTTAACTCTCATTTCACGTTGACCCACGCCTGCTTCTCGTTGCTCTCGACGATCGCTTCGCACACCGCCACTTCCTGCGCCCCGTCGGCGGCGCTGGCGAACAGGCCGGCCTTTCCGCCGGAGACGATCGTGCCGTAGATCGAACGGAAGTTCTGCTTGAATGTGTCAGGGAATCCTTCGACGTGGCCGCCCGGATAATCGGTGAACGGCGCGACATCAGGCCCGAAGACCGGCGTGCCGCGGACGGCCGTCTGGTTGGCGCTGTCGCGATTGCCAAAGTGCAGCATTTCCGGGTCTTCCGAGCACCACCAGGCCGACTTCTTCGAGCCGTAAAGCTCGAGGCGGATACAGTTCTTCCGTCCCGCGGCCACCTGTGACACGCCCAGGTTGCCCCTGGCGCCGTTGCTGAAACGCAGAAGGACGCTGGCAAAGTCCTCGGTCTCCACCTTGTACTCGGCATATTTCATGGCGGTATCGGCCCTGGAGAACGACTCCACCTCGCCCAGCGGCCGGCGACGAGTCTTGTGGAACGTCGATAGATCGGCCAGCGCCGAGGTGATTTTCGCGCCCATGATGAACGACACCGTGTCCATCCAGTGCGTGCCGATGTCGGCCACGGCCCGCAGCTTGCCACCTTCCCTGGGCAACAGTCGCCAGTTGTAGTCGGTGTCGTGGAAGAGCCAGTCCTGGAAGTACGAGCCGTTGACGTGGATGATCTCGCCCAGTTCGCCGCGTTCGACGAGCTTGCGAAGCTGGAGAACAGCCGGGTAGAAGCGGATGTTGTAGTTGACGGCGAAGACAGTGCCGCTGCTCCTGGCGGTCTTGACGATTTCGGCCGCCTCCCTGGTGTCCATGGCCAGCGGCTTCTCACAAACGCAATGCTTGCCCGCCCGCAGCGCCGCCAGGGACATCTCGCAGTGGAAGCGATTGGGCGAGGCGACATGGACCACGTCGATATCGGCCGACTTGAGCAGTTCGCGATAGTCGCCGAACGCCTGGGGAATGCCAAGTTTGGCTGACGCCGCGGCCACGCGATCGGGCACATCGCACAACGCGACAACCTGCACGCCCAGGCGGCGCAGCCCCTCGATATGCACCGGCCCGATGAACCCGGTGCCGATGACGCCGGCCCGAAGCTGATTGATCTGTTTGGTGGAAGACGAAGCAGTCGTGTTTTCTGGCATGGGCGGGAGTCTACGGCACGCCGCGGCGTTCCGTCAATTCGCGGCACGGTGGGGCCAGCGTCCTCGCCGGCCTGGAATACCAGCCGGTTCACGCCGCGGGAAGGCCAGCGAGGACGCTGGCCCCACTTGCATCAGCCTCTGTGCCTGCTATGTTCCCGACCACAGCCAAGGGTTTGCCAACATGCACGACTATTCCACCGACCCGCGAACCGTGATGACCCTCGATGCCGGAGGCACGAACTTCGTCTTCTCCGCCATGCGGGCCAACCGCCCGGTCGTCGAGAGCTTCGCCTTGCCATCCAACGCGGACCACCTGGAGCGATCGCTCGGGACCATGGTGGAAGGGTTCCGCACCGTTCAGTCTCGCCTGCCCGAGAAGCCGGCCGCCATCAGCTTCTCATTTCCCGCCCCGACTGATTACGCCAACGGCATCATCATCAGCCCGCAGAACCTGCCGGCCTATCGCGATGCGGCCGTCGGTCCCATGCTCGAAGACGCGTTCGGTCTGCCCGTGTTCATCAACAACGACGGCGACCTCTTCGCTTGCGGCGAGGCGGCCTCCGGTTTTCTCCCCCACGTCAACGGCCTGCTGGAGAAAGCCGGCAGCCCCAAGCGCTACCGCAACCTGCTCGGCGTCACCCTCGGCACCGGCCTCGGCGGCGGCATCGTGCGCGATGGCCGGTTGTTCGCGGGTGACAACTCCACCAGCGGCGAGCTCTGGCTCCTGCGGCACAAGCTCGACAAAGATACCAATGCCGAGGACGGCGCATCCATCCGCGCCGTCCGCCGTGTCTACGCCCAACAGGCCGGTATTCCCATGGCCGATGCCCCCGAACCCAGGATCATCTGCGACATCGCCGAAGGCCGCCGCCCCGGCCACCGCCCCGCGGCCATCGAGGCCTTCCGACGCCTCGGCGAAATCGCCGGCGACGCCATCGCCCAGGCCACCGCCCTCGTCGACGGCCTGGTGGTCATCGGCGGCGGTATTTCCGGTGCCCACCGCCAGTTCCTTCCCGCGGTCATTGACGAGATGAACGGCACCTACCTCGCCCCCGACGGCCAGCGCTTCCACCGTCTTATCCCGCGCGCCTTCAACCTCGAGGACCCGGCCCAACTGGATATCTTCCTCAAGGGCCAGACGAGAGAATTGGCCGTGCCAGGCAGCGGTCGAACTGTGAAGTTCGATGCCTTGCTGAGAGTTGGCGTCGGCATCACCCGCCTGGGCACCAGCGAGGCCATCGCCATTGGCGCCTACGCCTTCGCCCTGGACCGCCTGGACAGGACGCCGCCGCACCAGGGCTCATGACCAGCCCGGGTCGTGCCAGCGTCCTCGCTGGCCTTCCTGAATCGCAGTATAAACGGGACGCAAACCTATTCTGCCGAAAAGTCCCACTGCTCGATCGGCACAAGCCTGCTCGCGCCGTGGCATTCCAGGACGAAATCGACGCGGTTTGTCCGAGCCCAGGCCCGCGTCAATCTCTGCCCTTCGGGCACGCGCAGGAAGAAACTCTCACAGGCCCGCTGGAACCGGCCGTCCCGCCACAGCCACTGCGGCAGCACGCCGTGCATGTGCCAGACCGGCGGGATGCGCGGGCCGACCAGAGCCACATGCCGGCCATACCGCCCCCGATCGATGGCCTGCTGAAAAGGCAGGATGCGCTCGCGATAGATGTGAATGTCAAAAAGCTTGCCTTGCGCGACCAGCCCGATGGACAGGGCGTGGACCAGGACGACCGCGACAACCCCATAGCGCAGGCGCGGCGGGCGCAGGAGCCAATTGAGCAGGTGGCCGAAGAAGATCGAGGCGAGGGCCAGATGCATGCAGGAATAATGCCAGAGCCCTCGATAGGCGAGGAGGGGAATCAGAATGACAGCATATAGCAACGGCCAGAACAACAAACGGCGCTTATCAACCTGAACGCGCCAATAGATGACGAACCCCATCAGGCTGGCCGGCAGAAAGACCGCCTCGCTCAGCGTGAAAAGGCCCTGAGGCGTACGCAGGGAAAAGAAGAGGCCGGTGTTCCGCCGGACGCTCTGGGCGAATCCCCCGAGCATATTGGAGGCGTCATGCCAATAGGTCTGCACGATCTGTGTATAGCTGTGGTGGTGCAGGAGCTGATTGATGGCGGCGGAGTCTTTCTGGCCGGGCGTGTAGAGGAACCAGAGCTTGAAGAAGCTGATCCAGTCCATCTTCAGGTTCCAGAGAAAGGCGCAGCCAGCGGCGACGGCGACGTAGCAGAGGGCCGGCGCGAGCCTGGTGCGAAGGCGACTTCGCAGGGATTGCAGATTCTCCCGGCGCTGGACGAGCAATTGGAGGAGGCCGAATGCGGGCAACAGGCCGGCAAGCTGCAATTTGGTGAAGAAGGCGCAGACCGTGCAGGCGGCCGCGAGTGCGATCCACGCGAACGCCCGGCCGCGCCGCGATTGGGCGAGCGCATCGCTGGCGTTCCAGAGCGCCAGAGTCATGAACAGGAACATTGAGACCACGATGGGCTCGCCGGAGAGACGGGTGGAGAAATAGAGCGTGAAGAAGACGGTGGCGTAGGCCAGGACACCCAGAAACGCGGCCCGAGTGTCGACGAGCCGGCGGGCGAGGGCATAGAGGGCGTGAAAGGAAACGACGTGCCAAGTGGCGATCATGTAGCCAGCGAAGATGAAGATCCAGCGGAGGTGTTTGGCCCAGAAGAGCAGGTATGGAGCGGTGGTGCCGGTTGAGCGGGCGATGCCATAGACGGCGCGTGCGAAGATCGCGATGGGAAGCTGGAGGGTGAGGCCGGGATGGCCGGGAAACGGAGGGTAAGACCGCGGCCGGAAGAAGTAGAGCGCGGAAGCGACATACGGCCCGCCCGGATCGGTGTTCTGCCAGAACTCCACGCCGGCGACGAAGTTGGTCCAGGCTCCGCACGGAGCGAGATGGAGGGTGATGGCGGCGGCGGCCAGGAAGACGAGGTCGAGCATGAGCAAGGCGCGCCAGCAGCGGGTTTCGGGCGAAACCAACACGCCCCCGGGCGCCAAATATCGCTCCCGTCCCGATTGCATTTCCTGTGATCTCCTCACTGTCCCGGGTTCTCCGGCGCGGTCGGCGGCACTGGCGCCAGCCCCGACTGCAGCCGCGGAATCAGCATCATCGCTGCGATAAACAGGCGATGGCGGTCCCGGTGATGAGTATCCCCTGCAAGCGCGGGTGCAGGGCGGCCGCCAGCGTGGCGGCCAGAATCGCCCCGGCCGGCACTGTCAGGCCCAACAACCCGATACGCCAGTCCATCATCGTCATCGATCGAACCGCGATGATGGCCAGCACGAGGATCCCGACGACAACCAGCAACTCCATGAGTGTGAACGCCCGGCGATCCGATTTCATATGTCGCCCCTTGTGGTGAAGACTCGCATTGCGGCAGCGCGATCGCGTTGCCAATCTGCCGGACAGTCTACCTCACCGCAAACACCGTCGCCATGTTTCTCGGCAGTCATTTCTCGGCGATCGTTACACGCGTCAGAACGCCCGACCCCCGGCATTTGTCATGAGACCGATTGGAAGTGCATAGTCAGCTGGCGGCAGGGGTCTTTCTTCCACCCATTGGCCACCTGGGGATTCTCTGACGCATTGCTCCGGCGTCCGATGAGCTATCGCCAACCAGAACGGCCCCCACGACCGTACGAAGGCCGTCGCGCTATCGGCTCGCCATCGGCCCGGCTATTCCTTGCCGGGTTGCGGCCGCGTCATCCCGAGCGTACTTGCGAGGGATCCGGCCTCCGAGTCCAAAGCTACATGCTTCGCGAGTACGCTCAACATGGCAAACGCCGTGAGACAAGCAGTTTGCGACCTGCCTGGAAAATTGTGATGCCCGTTGCAAGTTCGAGTTGGGCTTTTTGAGTTGCACATGATATATTATTGTTGTAAGCTTCGGATTGTCGGAGTATACGCTCTGGTTCGGTGGCGTGTTTCGGGTCGCAGGTGCGGAGTCGTTGTAACGGCGATTCTCGAGAGGGTCGTTTAGAGCGCAGTCATCCACCCCATCCAGCGCGACGACCGTCTATGTTCCTGTCGCGAGGGCAGTTCAGATTGAATCGGCACACGTTGTAGAATCATCAGGTTCGTGATCACACGACAGGACCGAGTCATCGGGTTCTGCCGTTGGCTCTTGTCTTGTGCTTCCACAATCGAGCCGGGGCGTCCTTACGCAACTCCCCGGCCGGGCGGAATCTGTTGCGGATATTGAAGTGACAACACCGGGAGCCAGCGCGTCGGGCTGCTCTCATTCAGAGGAGAATCGGCAATGGTACAAATCACTCGAAACATCGTTCCGGGCAACAACACTCAGGTTCGTAACGGCCGGAAGACCCGGGCTCGGCTCCTGGCGTCGGCGGCCGCCGCGGCGGTGCTCCTCGCGGGGAGCGGCACCGTCCGCGCAGCGAACGACACCTGGTCCGCGACCGCGGCCGGCACCGCATACCTGTGGAACGATGTGACGAACTGGGCGTCCACGACGCAGTTCCCCAACGCCATTGACGATGTGGCCAATCTCAACAATGACATCGCCGGCGCGCAGACGATCAGCCTCGGGCAGGCGATCACGGTCGGCACGCTGAACCTTGGCGACAGCGACGGGGGCAATGTATTCTTCGGCTTCACCGTGCAGAACGGCACGGGTGGGTCGCTCACCTTCTCCGCCAGTTCCGGCACCGCGGCGATCAACAAACTGGGCACCGGCACGACAGCCGACGACACCGTCAGTGCCACCGTCACTTTGAACAGCAACCTGGTGGTGCAGAACACCAGCGCCAGCAACCTGATTCTCTCCGGGACCATCGGCCAGAGCGGTGGCTCCTTCGGCCTCACCAAGACCGGTAGCGGCACGGTGAGGATCAGCGGTGTAAACAC
>JBEKVL010000094.1:0-12054 GCA_049514055.1 Tepidisphaeraceae bacterium
TCTCGCAGAACTGAGGTCCGCTCCCAACCCATCCCAGTCTTGGCTTGCGACGTCTCCCGCCGTCACGGCGATCGGCTACACTCTGTCACCCAGAACCGCCTCGATTTGAACCACGCCCGGTTCTATGTCGGTTTTTGTCGCTTTTTCCGTCCCCCGCCACCACCGCCGAAATCACAACCACATTACAGATAAACACTTACACCACACACCACCCCCAGCAACCCCCGTTAATTCAACTTTTTTCGAAATGGTCCAAAGCCGGCCAACGCTTTGCGAGCGTCGCCCATTCACCCGGCCTCGGTATCTCCTGCACCCCGAACCCTGACCCCCCATTGTCGCCTGAAGCCATGCGTATTCGAGCCGTACCCGGAATTGAGATGTCCCGCTCAGCGGCGATGGCGGCGGACTCTCCGCAGCGCCAACGCAACCAGACCCATCAGCGCCAGCGCTCCCGGTTCGGGAACAAGGAAACTCGCGGCCGCGTCCGCCTGCACCTGGATATCCGGACCCGAAACCCCATTGATCGCACCCACGTTGGCCGGGATGCCCAGGAACTGTTGCGATGGATTGGTGTCGTTGAAAGGCTCGCCATTGGTCGTCGAGAAATTCATGCCGAGGACCGAAGGCGGCGAGATGAAGAAGCCTGGATCCGTCGAGGTAATCGACGCCTCCACCAGCGCCCCGCCCGTGCCGGTATTGCTCTTGATGCCGGGATAATCGTTCACGCCGTAGTTATCGAAGTTGGCCGGGGGAAACCCGGTGAACTCGACAAATGTGCCGCCAAAGAATGTCGCCGCGCCTTCGAGAATCTTCGTGCCGTCCGCAAAGCCGGTGCCCGCCAGGTCGCTGGCATTGACATTTGTGTCATAATAGAAACGCACAAAATTCACCGGCTGAACGCTGGCCAGCGCCGTGCCGGTCGTCGCCGTGCCCGGACCAACAGTAGACGACGTCACCGTCAGATCGAACTGGGCGACGACGGTGATTTCAAAATGGTTCGGGCTCGCTGGATCGTTCAGGCCGACAACCGGAATGACATTGTTGTTGGCATCCAGGAAAGCCCCCACCCGCGCCTGGTAATAGTTCGTGAACTGCGTCGAGTTCGGCAGCAACACGTTCTTGTTCAGCGCATTGCCCGGCAGCAGATCGATCGATCCCACCAGAACAGGGGGATTTACGCCCGCTGGTCCATCAGGATCGATCCAGACCAATGCCGCCTGCGCCGTCTGAGACATTGCCGCGGCCGCAACCGCAACGCCAAGAACCCGGCCCAAGGTCTTGTTTGACATCATAAATCGCTCTCCCGGCAATCCGCCAGTGTACTACCAATACGACGCGCATTGGCCCTGCCCCTCCATGAGGCAGATCCAGCCGACCAATCAATACACCAAGAACCTATCAATATCATTCTTACGCGCTCAGGGGTCCAAGGCAAATGATTTCCACAAAACTTTTTCATCGGCATTATCACTGGCCTCCCTTGCGATTACGGCCATGTAACATCGCAACTACTTACTGTGTAATAGTTTATATTCTATCGGACACATGCGGCCTTGCCCGCTTGCCCATCCACCGGCAAATCCGGCATGTCGCCTGCGTGTGCGGCGTTCGCGTCCCCCGACGTCGCCATTCCCGGCTACTGCCGCCGCAGGTTCCAGCCGCGTTTGCGAAGCATATCGAGCAGCACCGCACCGAGAATCACCAGCCCGAGCACCACCTTCTGCCGGTAGCTCTCGACCTTGGTCAGGTTCATCCCATTCTGAATCACCGCGATGATGAACGCCCCGATCAATGTCCCCAATATCTTGCCCGAGCCGCCCGAAAGGCTGGTGCCGCCCACCACCACCGCCGCGATGACGTACAATTCGTAGCTCAGGCCGTACGTCGGCGACCCGCTCTTGAGCTGCGACGCAACCACCACGCCGCCCACACCGGCCATGAGCCCGCTCAGGAGATACACCAGCAGCAGCACCCGGCCGACGCGTACGCCCGACAGTCGCGCCGCCTCCGCGTTGCCCCCGACCGCGTACACGTAGCGCCCGAACGCTGTGTGGGACATGACCACGTGCGCCACGACGTAGATCCCGGCCATCAACAGCACCGCGTTGGGAATCGACCACGGGCCGGTGCCGCGACCCAGCCACACGAACGACGGCGGGATCTCGTAGATCGACTGCCCGGCCGAGAGAATGTACGCTACACCGCTGGCCACCTGCATCATCGCCAGCGTGGCGATGAACGGCGGTATCCGGAACCAGGTGATGACCACCCCGGAAAACAGTCCCACCACCCCCGACACGGCGATGCCCCCGAGCGAACAAAGCACCAGGTTCATCGTTCCCGCCCGCGTGGCCCCGCCGACGTCCCGGATGAGCAGCGCGGTCACCACGGCCGACAGCGCCACCAGGCTCCCCACCGAGAGATCGATGCCGCCGGTGACGATCACCATCGTCATCCCCACCGCAATCAGCGCGATCACCACGATCTGGTCGGCGACGTTCAGCAGGTTCTCGGTTTGCAGGAACGTCGGCCAGCGGTATGGCTCAGGGCTCACGAGCTTCGTGTTGGCAAGCGAAGGGAATCGCCGCACCATGCTCTCCAGCCAGCCGGTACAGCTTGCGGCCGACGCGATGGCCGCCACGTCGCCGGCCTTGTCGGCGCGAGCCTGGAAGGCGGCCAGGACAATGGCCGGATCACCTTCAACTTGCTCCAGCCGGGCGCATCCCTTCGCTTGCAGCACGGCCTGCACGCGCTCGGCAAACGCCCGATCGTCCGCACTCCGGCCGGCGACGATGACGACGGTGGTGCCTCGATCGACCATACCGGCAATCCGCGTGGCCACCAATTCGCCGGCGGCGGCCCCGGCCGGCGTCTGATACTGCAGCGTAGCCCACGAATAGTACACGCACAGCAACAGCAACACGCCAGCCATGCCGTAGTTTGACACCAACTGCCCGACCGCACTTCTCGTGCCAGTATTGTCCATCGTCGTCCTCATGCTCCCTCACGCCATGGCCAGCGTCATGACCTGTTCCTGCGTGGCCCGAGCCACGTCCCCGATTTCGCCCGTGATCCGTCCCTCGTGCATGACCAGAATGCGATCGCTCATGCCCAGAACCTCCGGCAGTTCCGAGGAAATCATGATGATCGCCTTGCCCTGGGCCGCCAGGGCGTTGATCAGCACGTAGATGTCGTACTTGGTGCCCACGTCGATGCCCCGAGTCGGTTCGTCGAAGATGACCGCCTCGGCGTCGGCCTCCAGCCACTTGGCCAGCACCACCTTCTGCTGGTTGCCGCCGGAGAGATTCCGCGCCGGCGTGTCGGCGTGCGGGACCTTGATCCGCAGTTCCTCGACATAGCGGGCAAACCGCGCTCGTTCCCTGGTTTCCCGCACGAATCCAAATCGCAGGAACTTCCGCAGGTTCGCCAGCCCGAAGTTCTCCCGCACCGATGCCCCCAGTACCAGGCCCTGGCCCTTCCGATCCTCCGTCAACAGGCAGATGCCCGCCCGGATCGCATCCGCGGGACTCGTTATCCGCAGTTCTCTGCCATCCAGCAACACCCGCCCCCGATCCGGCCGGTCAGCACCGAAGATCAGCCGCGCCGTCTCCGTCCGGCCGGCGCCGACAAGCCCCGCCAAGCCCAACACTTCTCCCCTGCGAACCGTCAACGACACGTCCCGCACGGCAGTCCCGCGCGACAGACCCCGCACGACCAGGCGCGGCTCGCCGCACGCTGCCACGCGCCTGGGAAACTCATTCTCCAGTCTACGCCCCACCATCATCTCGATCAGCTTCTCGCGCGTCAGTTGGCCGATCGGTTGCGTGCCGACATACTGCCCGTCCCGCATCACCGTCACGCGGTCGGCAATCCGGAAGATCTCCTCCATCCGGTGGCTCACATACACAATCCCCACACCTCGCGCCTTCAGTCCGGCGATGATCGCAAACAGCTTCTCGACTTCCTGCCCCGTCAGGGTGGCCGTCGGCTCGTCCATGACCACGATCCGCGCATCAATCGCCATCGCCTTGGCGATCTCAACCACCTGCTGCTGGGCGACGGTCAGATCGCCACAGAGCGCCTCCGGATCCAGCGCCACGTTCATGCTCGCGAAGAGATCCGTTGCCCGGCGTCGCTCCCGGCCGTGACGCACGAACGGCCCGACCGTTTCCTCCCGCCCGAGGAAGATGTTCTCCCGCGCCGTCAGCCCCGGCACCAGGTTGAACTCCTGGTAGATCACCGCAATCCCCGCGCGTTCCGCATCGCGCGGATCGTGGACCGCCACCGGCACGCCGCGTAAGCAAATCACGCCGCGATCCGGCCGATGCGCCCCGGACAGCACCTTGATCAGCGTGCTCTTCCCGGCCCCGTTCTCCCCCATCAGCGCATGCACCTCGCCGGCCCGCAGCTCCAGGCGTGCATCCCGCAGCGCGCGAACGCCGGGGAAGGTCTTGTCGATGCCTTCCATCTCAAGCAGGAGTTCGCTGGAAGTGGTCGTCACGTGAACGCTGCCGGATCGGCCGGTAGGGCGCGTTTCAACGCGCCACACGGCATTGGTGCGATGAATCGCACCCTACTTCAGATCGGGATCCTTCTGTGCATCCGCCTGCCGGTAGATTCCTGTCGGGATCAGCAACTGCGGCGATGGCTTCTCCCCGGCCATGTACCTGGAAATCGCCACGATGGCCATGGTGCCGATCTGTTTCGGATACTGCATGACCGTCGCGTGCAGTTTGCCCTCCTTGACCGCCTGCCGCGCCTCGAGCTGGCCATCAAAGCCGATGACCTTCACCTTGCCGGCCCTCCCGGCTTTTTCAATCGCGGCGATGACGCCCAGCGCCGACGGATCGTTGATGGCGAAGATCGCGTCCAGCTCCGGATTGCTTTGCAGGATGTCCTGGGCCACGGCAAACGACTTGTCCCGCGCCCCGTGTCCGGGCAGTTTCGCCACGACCTTGATGCCCGGGGACTTGGCGATTTCCTCGTCGAATCCCTTGGTCCGGAGCATCCCCGACTCGACCTCGGGGTGGTCGACGATCGCGATCTTCCCCTTGCCGCCCAGCAGGCTCACCATCTCCCGCCCGGCCACCCGGCCGCCTTCGAGATTGTCCGTGGCGACGTGGGTGACGACTTTCACGCCGTCGGCCAGGCACGCGATGTCGGCCGTGAACACCGGCACGCCGGCCTGGTTGGCTTCGGCGATGGCCGTCCCGATGGACTTCGAGTCGCACGGCGCCAGCACGATGGCGCTAACCTTGCGGACCAGGAAGTCCTTCACCTGGTCCTTCTGCCTGGCCGGGTCCAGTTCGCCGGAAGTGACGATCACCTCGTATCCATGCTTTGCCCCCTCGGCCTGCATGGCATCGCCGATGTCCTTGAAGAACGGGTTGGTCATGGTCAGCAGCGACACGCCGATCACCGTCGTACCGGCTGGCGGCGTCGGGCTCCTGCCCTTGTCGCACCCTGCCAGAAGCACCGTGAACGCGGCCACCACCGCGACACCCACGCACATTGAATTCCTCATGTACCGCAACGCCAATGTCTCGCTCATCTTCGATCTCCGGAAATGCACGCTGTTCCTGTCGCCGGACCCATCGGCATGAATTCTACCCGTTTTCCGTCCGACGCAACCAGTCTCTGTCACCGTCATTCCGGCGCTGCCATTCCCGAGCACTTGACCCGACGATTCCGCACTTTATATTAGACTAAGTCTTATAGTGGAGAACATCTGGTATCCAATTTCACCGAATGTCCTTGCAGTGGAAAGACGCTTGCCCGCATTGTGCAGCCGGCCGTGATGGCGATCCTGGCCGAACAGCCCCGGCACGGCTACGACATCGTCCAGCAGTTGACCGGCCTGACCATGTTTCGTGGCCACGCTCCGGACGCCACCGGAGTCTATCGCCTTCTCAAGGCAATGCAGCGCGACGAACTGGTCGCCTCGTCCTGGGAGACGGCCGATGGCGGGCCGGCCAAGCGACGATATACCCTCACGCCTCAAGGCAAGGATTGTCTGGCCCGCTGGATCCGGACTCTTGAACAATACCAGGATTCCATTTCCGATCTGCTCGCCCGTCTGAAGGCCGCATCGGGCCGCAAGCGCGCCCGGAGCAGATAGCCCGATTCCAGGGGACGTGCAATGGTTCAGAACAAAACCCTGTTCCGTGAATGCATCGCCGAGTCGATCGGCACGTTCCTGCTCGTGTTCTTCGGCACTGGAGCGGTCTTTGTGGCCGTCCTGACCGGGGCGTTGCAGGGGCTGTTTCAGGTGGCCATTGTCTGGGGCCTGGCGATCACGCTTGCGATCTACGCCACGGCCGCCATCAGTGGAACTCACATCAATCCCGCGGTGACCATTGCGGCGCTGGTCTGGCGGCAGTTCCCACGCCGGAAGGTGCTCCCGTACATCGTGTCGCAAATCGGCGGTGCGTTCAGCGCGTCCGCCGTGCTCTTCTCGCTGTTCTGCGGCGTGCTGGCGGCCTATGAGCAAGACAAGAACCTTGTTCGCGGCCAGCCGGGCAGCGAAGCCAGCGCCATGGTCTTTGGCGAGTATTTCCCCAACCCCGCCGTCTTCGGAACCACGCCACAAGCTCACGCGAAAGTCAGTCATGTCCAGGCGATGGCCGCCGAGGCCATCGGCACGGCGATCCTTGTCTTCTTCATCTTTGCCCTGACCGATTCCCGCAACCGGAGCCGGCCCGACGGCACTTTCTTCGCTTTGTTCGTTGGCCTGACCATCACCATCCTGATCGCGGTCATCGCCCCGCTCACCCAGGCCGGCTTCAATCCCGCGCGCGATTTCGGACCACGTGTGTTCGCGTATTTCGCCGGCTGGGGTTCCGTCGCAATCCCCGGCCCGCGCGGCGGCTTTTTCACAGTGTTCATTCTCTCGCCGATTGTCGGCGGTGTTATCGGCGGCGGCATCTATGATGCACTGATTCGTCCCGGACACGCCGCGGCGGCGGCCCAAAAGGAGTGCTATATGCACAAGTCCCGCTACATCATGATCGGCGGTTTCCTGGGCGCTGGAAAGACAACGGCCATGGTTCGCCTCGCCGAGCATCTGGCCGCACAAGGCAAGCGCGTCGGCCTCATCACCAACGATCAGAGCGTCGGCCTCGTCGACACCAACCGTGCGCGAGCGGCCGGGTTTGCCGTGGAGGAGATCACCGGCGGGTGTTTCTGCTGCCGGTTCGACTCGCTCATCACGGCGTCAGAACAACTGACACGCGACGCAACTCCGGATGTGATCATTGCCGAGCCGGTTGGCAGTTGCACCGATCTGAAAGCCACGGTCAGCTATCCGTTGCGACAACTCCACGGACGCGATTACGAGGTCGCGCCACTGTCGGTTCTTGTCGATCCGTTTCGCTGCATGCAGGTTCTCGGCCTGGGTACGGAGCAGGCGTTCACGGACAACGTCATGTACGTCTACCGCAAACAACTCGAAGAGGCCGAAGTGATCGCCGTCAACAAAATCGATCTATTGGATGAAGTCACGCGACGGACACTGGTCGCCGCGCTGCGCAGCCGGTTCCCGCACGCCGAAGTGCTGGAAGTCTCCTGCAAAACCGGGCAGGGCCTGGCACACTGGTTTGACCACATGCTGGCCGGACGTCTGGGGCATCGGCCGGCGATGGAGGTCGACTACGACCAATATGCCGACGGCGAGGCCCGGCTCGGCTGGCTCAATGTCACCGCCGATCTGACCTCAGCCAGCGACTTCGACGGCAATCTCCTGCTGGCAGAACTGGCCGGGCGATTGCGGGAACGCATGGCAACACTGGGCATTGAGATCGCCCATCTCAAGATGACGCTGGCTCCGTCCCAGGGGGTGGGACTTGCGGCCATCAGTCTGACTCGCACGGACATGGAGCCGCAAGTCACTGATGGACTCAACAACCCGGTAGTCCAGGGGCGACTGACAATCAACCTGCGTGCCGAGACCGATCCCCAAACCCTCAAGGACAACACTCTGGCAACCCTGCCATCTCTGGTCCCGACCCGCTTCACAATCCAGGAAATCCACGCCTTCCGGCCGGGCCGCCCCAATCCCACGCACCGGCTGTCGCTGGCAGTGGTGTGAGTCAAGCGTGCAAATTCGCCATACACGCAAGAGCCCGCGGCATCACCGCGGGCTCCGTGGATTCATGCCGTGCATAGGACAATCAGTGTGTCTTATGCAGTTCAAACGCATCGTGTACCGCCTGAAGCGCCTTGGGGCCGTCTTCGCGTTTAACGATGCAGGAAATCTTGATTTCGCTGGTGGTGATGTTCTCGATGTTGATGCCCAGGTCGGCCAGGGCCTTGAACATGCGGCCGGCGACACCGGTGTGGACCCGCATGCCAACGCCGACGACGGAAACCTTGGCCATGTCGTCCTGGAAGACGACGCTGGTGGCACCACCGAATTCCCTGACCAGGCGGTCGACGACGGGCCTGGCATCGGGCATGTCGGTCTTGTCGATCGTGAAGGAGATGTAGGCGGTCTTCTCCTCGTTGATCGTCTGGATGATGTCATCGACCACGATGTTGGCCGCGCCGATCTCCGAGAAGATCCGGGCGGCCACGCCGGGACGGTCGGGGACCTCGGTGAAGGTGATGCGGGTGATGTCTTTCTTGAGCGCCGCGCCGGATACGACGATGTGTTCCATGATGGGTGTTTCCGAAACAATCCAGGTGCCTTCGTGATCGTTCTGTGAATTGCGCACGTGCAGGGGCACATTGTACTTCTTGGCAAACTCGACCGCGCGGGTCTGCAATACGCTCGCGCCCAGGCCCGAGAGTTCGAGCATCTCATCGTAGCTGATCCGGTCGATCTTGCGAGCCTGCTTGACGATGCGCGGGTCGGCCGTGTAGATGCCGTCGACATCGGTGTAGTTCTCGCAGACGTCGGCCTTGAGCACCGCGCCGAGCGCCACCAGTGTCGCGTTCGATCCGCCGCGGCCGAGAGTGGTCACATCGCCTTCCGGGGTGACCCCCTGGAAGCCGGCCACGATGACGATCTTGCCTTCGTCAAGCTGCTCGAAGATGCGCTGCTTGTTGATCGACTGGATGCGGGCCTTGGTGAAAGCCTCATCCGTCAGCAGCCCGATCTGTCCGCCGGTGAAGCTGATCGCCTGGTGGCCCTGGGTCTGGATGGCCATGGCCATCAGGGCGATGGTCACCTGCTCGCCGGTCACGAGAAGCTGATCCAGTTCCCGCTTGGGCGGGTTGATCTTCGTCGGGCCGAACTCGCAGACATGTTTGGCAAGTTCCAACAGATCGTCGGTCGTCTCGCCCATGGCCGAGACGACGACCACCACCTGGTTGCCCTTTTCCTTGGCCGCGATCGCCCGCGTGGAGGCGCGATGGATGCGCTCGGCGTTGGCGACGCTGGTGCCACCGAATTTCTGTACGATTAAACCCATAAGACCACGTTCTTCCGCAAATATGGAAGCGGAATTATAAGCGCCGTCGCGTGAAGCTCAATGGCCGATTCAAATCCCGACGCTCCGCTTGTGAGCCATGATCTTGATGATCTCCTCGACGACGCGTTCCAGCGTGTCGTTGATCACCATGTAATCGAACGCCCGCGAGCCCTTGGCCATCTGTATCTCCCGCTTGGCGGCCCGGAACCGTTTGGCGATGTCCTCGGCACTGTCCCGCGCCCGGCTGGTCAGCCGCTGGAGCAGGGTCTGCTCATCCGGCGGGAGAACGAAGATCAGCAGCGCCTGCGGATACTCGAATCTGACCTGCAATGCGCCCTGGACGTCGATCTCGAGCAGCACATCCCGGCCGGCGGCAAGATGGTCGAGTGCCGGGTGCTTGGGTGTGCCGTAATATTCGTCGTAGACCTGGGCATATTCGAGGAATTCGTCGGCGTCAAGGCGGCGGAAGAATTCGTCTCGGCTGATGTGGTCGTAAGTCTTACCTATGGCATCGCCGGGTTTTTGCGGGCGCGTCGTGGCCGATACGGTGTAGGCAATATCCGTCCGCACGGCCAGTTGTCGCGAGATGGTACTCTTGCCCACGCCGGAGGGACCGACGAGGACAATCAGCAGGCCGGTGTTTGACGAAGAGACGCCCACTTTGCAGCCTCATGTTTCGGAACGTGGCCATAACGGCCTTCCGATATATTGATTGGGTGGCATGGGCATGTACTCGTGCCCATGCCGGCTCAATCAACGGTTATTCTACGTTCTGCACCTGTTCCTTCATGCGATCGATCGAGCCTTTGATCTCCACGATGTGCCGGGCGATGTCGCCGTCGTTGGACTTGCTGCCGATGGTGTTGGCCTCGCGGAGCATCTCCTGGGTGATGAAGTCGAGCTTTCGGCCGGCGTGCTCGCCCTGGCGGCAGGAGTGTTCAAAAGTATCCAGATGCGCCGTCAATCGCTGGATCTCCTCGGAGATGTCGGCCCGTTCGGCAAAGACGGCCACCTCCTTGAGCAAATCCTGTTGGCCCACCTGCAACTCGGCCTTGCTGAGCAGCATGTTCACGCGTTGCACCAGCCGCTTGTGGTACTCATCAATCACATACGGCGCCCGCAGCTTGATTTGCTCGAGCTCTGTGCGAATCACGCCCGAGTGCTTCATGAGGTCGGTGAAGAGCGCCTCGCCCTCGCGGGCACGCATGGCGCCCAGTTTCACGATCGCCTGCGCAGTCAGTTCCCGAACCTTCGAGCCATGCTTGAGAAGCTCATCACTCTCGTCTCGCGGCTCCTGGCACACGCCGGGCAGCGCCAGCAGCGCGGAAAGATCGATGTCCACGCTGCCGCCCTGGAGCACCTTGAGCTGGTCGATGTAGGCCTGCAGCGCGGCCGTGTTGATGTGGTACGCCGCCTCGGCCGAGTCAGTCCGCATCTTCAGCACGAACGTGATGGAACCGCGCCCCAGCCGCTCGCGGAGAACCGTCTCCAGTTCCGGCTCGAGCCCCGAAACGTGCTCGGGCAATTTGATGGTCGCCTTGAAATAGCGGTTGTTCAACGAGCGGATTTCAACGGAATAGTGGTTTCCGTTGTTTTCGCCGGTTGCGTCGCCGAAGCCGGTCATGCTGACAATCATGGACACTCCCTGGGCGAGGCCGTTCACCAACGGTTGGCCATCAAATTGAGGATGACCGCCAGCACCACGAAGATGCCGAAGACGACGCTCGTGGCCCAGGTGAGCACGTCGCCGGTCTTGGAGCCGAACGCCGTGTTGGACCCGCCGCCGCCGAACGCCGACGCCAGCCCGCCTCCACGACCCTTCTGGATCAGCACCAGCAGGATCATGAACAGACAGACGAAGATGAACAGCGACATCAGGACGTAGAAAATGTAGTGGGACATGTGTCTTGTAGGGTGGGCATTGCCCACCCCCTTAAATGCCGTCAATCTGCCGCAAATGGTGGGCAGCGCCCACCCTACCGGCCTGCATTCACGATCGCCAGGAACTGATCGGCCTTCAGCGCTGCGCCGCCGATCAGGCCGCCGTCCACGTCGGGCTGCGACATCAGGCCCCTGGCGTTGTCGGGCTTCATGCTGCCGCCGTACTGAATCCGCACGCGGGCGGCGTAATCAGTACTGAACATCCGCCCAAGCTCCGCTCGGATGAACGCATGAACCTCCTGGGCCTGCGCATCCGTCGCCGTCCGGCCGGTGCCGATGGCCCACACGGGCTCGTACGCGATCACCAGCCGCTCCGGATCATCCATCTTACTCGAAAGCTCGTGAAGCTGCGCCTTGCACACCTCCAGCGTCTTGTTCGAGTCACGCTCTTCGAGCTTCTCGCCGATGCAGTGGACGAGGATCAGCCCCGCGCTGTAGAGCGCGTGGGCCTTCTTGGACACGAGGTCCGGTTTCTCACCGATGACGTGCCGCCGCTCCGAGTGGCCCGTCAGACAGAACTTCACGCCCAGGTCCTTGAGCATGTCCACCGAGATCTCACCGGTGAACGCGCCGGACTTCTCGAAGTAGGCATCCTGCGCGCCCAGGAGCACTTTCGAGCCCGCGATGGCCTGTCCGACCGCGTCGATGTACACGAACGGAACCGCCACGCCCGACTGCACGCCGTCCGGCACACCCTTGGCGA
>JBEKVL010000095.1:0-12048 GCA_049514055.1 Tepidisphaeraceae bacterium
AAGAGGGGTGGATCCGCTACATCGACATCATCAAGAACACGGGCAACCAGGAAGTCACGCCCAACCTGATGTACAACACGAATCTCAACTACGGCGTGCAGAGCACGTCGACGGTCGAGGATCCCAAGAAGAAGGGACAGACGATGGCGTGGATCGCCCAGACCAACGCCAACAACAAGACGTGTGTCGAGTTCTTCGCCGGCAAGGGCGCCAAGAGCGCCCCGGTGTTCCAGTATCAGCAGGGCAATTCGAACGTCAACATCAGTTACGCGCCCAGCATTCCCGGCGGCAAGGAAATCGCCATCATGCACTTCCATCTGGTCACGAGTTCCCCGGACGCGGGACAGAAGTTCGTGCTGGGAATGAAGGAAACCAAGATAATGGCGGCAATCCCGGCCGCGATCCGCCGGCTGATCGTCAACTTCCGCGGCGGCGAGAATTTCATCGGCGACTACGAGATTCTCCGCGGCGAGATGCTGGATGTGGTCGAGCTGCGGACGGGCGATCAGCTCAAGGGCACGCTCAAGGAGAAGAGCTTCAAACTCCAGACCTTCTACGGGCCGATCGACCTGCCGGTGGACGGGGTCATCGGCCTGATCAACATCGGCGAGTTCCGCCCGCGGCAACTGCTGGTGACCAAGGACGGCGAGGTCTTCGGCGGCAAACTCGAGCACGACAAGCTCACGCTGGAACTTTCCAGCGGCCAGATCACGGAGATTCCGGTGCAGCACATCTCGCGAATGGGCTACCGCAAACGCGCCGGCGAGCCCGAGGAATGGACGTTTGACAAGCCCATGGTGCTGATGCGCAGCGGCGACCGCATGGGCGTGCAGGCCCCGGCGAGGGATATCGAAGTCAGCACGCGCTATGGCACGCTGAAGCTGAATGCGTCGGTGATCTCGGCCATTAACTTCCAGGCCGACGAACACGGCGTACACGACATCTTCCTGATCGACGGATCGAAGTTCGCGGGGCTGGTGAATGTGGATGTCTTCGAGTTGAAGCTCAGCTCCTCGGGGCCGGAGCAGTTGGTGAAATTCCCCGCTTCCAGCATCCGGCGGCTGCAGCTTACCAAGCGGCCGGATGATGAGGATGCTTCGCAACCGGTGCTGTCGCTGGTGAACCAGGATGTGATGGTGGGCGTGATTGACGGCGGGCTCAAGCTGGATACGGCGTTCAGCACACTGAACCTGGCGGGAGTGGAGATCAAGAAGTTGCTGAAGACGGCGGGCTCACCGTCGGACGTACAGGTGGTCATGTGGGATGACACCACGGTGACGGGGCAGCTTCAGGAGCAGGACCTGACGATCAAACTGGCCTGCGGCGTGACCATGAAGGTGCCGGTGGCACTGGTGGCCGAGTACAACCAGCCCCGGCCGGCGCCGTCCAAGACGGTGATCGAAACGATCAAGCAGCTTGCCGCGGAACTGAACGCGGAGGACTGGAAGCAGCGCGACGCGGCCCAGGAGAAGCTGGTACAGATGGGCATCGTGGTTGCGCCGACGCTCAAGGAACTGCGCGGTTCGGCGACGCCCGAGGCACAACAGCGAGTCGACCAGATCCTCAAGTCGGTGGAAAAGGATGTCGCCAAGCCATCCAAGCCGGCTGCCGGCGCGGCCAACCCCGGCGGCGCCGGCGGCGGGGGACCGGTGCAAGTGGAGTTGCCCCTGGTGGCGCCGCAGATGATGATCGATCAGTAGAGCGGATTAATGTTTATCGCCCAAGCGTCCGATAATTGAATTGAGATGCTCGGCGAACTCATTGAAGTCCTGGTCAAGTCCAATAATGAAGCGGCGGACGACGCCCTGCTTGAGGCCCTGCGCCTGGGCTCCGAGCCTGAAAAAGCCCTGGCCCTCAATGCCCTGCTGCATCGTCGCACGGTTCGTGGACTGTCAGGGGTTATCGGCGCGTGTTTCACCCTGCCGCCTGCATTGCAAGCCACCATCCTGCAAAGCGTCAAGCTGCTGCACCAGGCCCTTCGCGAATCGGCCCGCTCGGGGGATCGCGACAAGGCGGCGGCTGCCATGAAACTGATATCCCTGGCCAAACAGGGCAAGCTGACCTATCTGCTCACCGAGGGATTGCACGGCGTCGACGAGGTTGTCGCCCGCACCGCGGTCGAATCCATGGTCTCGCTGGCTCGCTGGGTGAATTCCCAGACTCGCATGTTGTCTTGCCGAAAATGGATCGAAGAGAGCCCGGCCGAACTCGAAGAACGCGCTAGGGTCTACACCCAGATCATGGACGAACGGCCTGAGATCGAGCAGGCCGTGGCGCGGGCGATGGACGTGCATCGCGGCCGATATGGGGCGGAGTTGCTCCTGGCGGCACTGCTGCTGGCCGATTCGGCGGGCAGCCGGACGCTGGCGATTCTCAGCACGCCCAAGCACGGCGGCCAGACGGCGATGCTGCGCCGTCTTCAACAACCGCCCGAGAGTGAGTATGTGGAGGCGTTTCTCCTGGCCGCCGCGCAGGGACACGTGCGGGTGACTTTTGGCGTGACGTTCGGCCACATCGTCGATCCGGCCGCGCTGGACAGCCTGCTGGCGCGCACGCACTGGCTCAAGGACCACCGGCTGCAGATCTGCATGAGGCAGGTGACGCGGGGTGTCTGGTGCGGCGAGGCCGACCTCGACCGCGAGATCTCGCGGCGTGACCGCCGCGACGCCGCCCGCCTGGCCGAATGGATCGGCGCCTCGGGGTTGCACGATGTGGTCCAGGACCAGAAACTCGACAAGATACGCCTTGGGCTGCAGAACGACGTCGCAGGCCGGCTGGGGCTGCTGCGTCTTGCCATGGCGCGGGCACGCGGCGGTTCGGTGGACCTGCTCCGCACGCTCGTTATCGATCCGGACGAGCGGCTCGCCCGCATGGCCGCCCGCGAACTGGTGCGGCGGCGCCCGCCGGATTTCGAGAACATGCTGATGCAGGTGATGGGCGCCGGCGTACACGACTCCGTGCGCCGGGTGATCGGCCGCAGCGTGGGCAAGTCGGGTTTCGACACCTACTGGAATCGCTACGACCGCCTCGACCACACGACGCGCCGCGTGGCGGGACGCGCCATGCTGAAACTGGTGCCGGGTTCCCTCGAGATGCTGGAGCGGCGGCTGCGCAGCGGCCCGGTCGAGCAGCGGCTCAAGGCGATCTCGCTGGCCCAGGACCTGGGCGTGGCCGAGCAACTCGCCGAGACGCTGCTGGCACTGTGTGTCGACCCGAATTCGCGCGTGCGCAGCAAGTCGGTGATGCTGCTGGCGCAGATGAAGTCGATCCCGCCGGACCAGGTGCTGGAGCGGGTGCTCAACGATGACGACCCGCGCGTGCGGGCCAATGCCATCGAGGTGCTGGAGACGCGGCCCCGCCTCGAGTTCGTGCCGATGCTGACGCAGCGGGCCATGAGTTCCGCCAGCCGCGAGCGGGCCAACGCGATCCGCGCGCTACATCGCATGAAGATCGGCACGGCCTCGCAGCAACTGGTGAACATGCTGCAGGATGAACGGCCCGACCACCGCATTTCGGCCTTGTGGGCGCTGCGGCAGATCGGCTGGTGGCAGATGCTGCACGAAGTTGGACGACTGGCCAAGGAGGACGCCAACCTCCGCGTGCGGCGCTATGCAATGAATGTGCTGCGCGGCGTATCCGACATGATGGGCGCCAAGGAAACCAAGGCTGGTTGAATACCGGAGAAGCGGATGAAGTTCCTTCTGGCACAAATGACGCTCGATGATTTCTACCGCTCGACCCGGGAAAGTCTGAACGAAGCCCCCAGCACCGGCCGCATCGTCGCCCTGCTCGCCCTGGCCGGCGCGCTGCTGATCGTGTTGGCGGTGTTGCACGTGCGCTACAGCCGGCAGGCCGTTCCCAAAACACTCAATCATCAGGGCCGCCTGACGCGGGAGGTGGGGAGGTCGTTGTCGCTCAAGTCGGATGAAGTGGCCCAACTGACCAGGTCGTCCGAAGAACAGCGCCTCGCCAGCCCGCTGGTGTTGCTGCTCTGTCCGTCGCTCCTGGCCAGGACGATTGCAAACAAGGGCGGGCCCGAACGAGAAGTGCTGCTGCGGGTCGCAAAACGGCTGGAGCAGGGAAAAGCGAAATAAGCGTTCGTCATCTGTGGCGGGGTCCATTGCCAATGCCAATGATGAAATGGGTGGAGGCGGGCTTGTCGATGAGTTGGCATTGTGGGGACAGACGCTCACGCCATGGACAGGACGCGCGGAGGTCGCGGCACCCTCGGTTGGCAGAACCTCGATGGTGGTATGCTGGCTGCTTTTGGCGGTGGTGGCCGGACTGGGTGCATGGTGGATTGTGCGAGGCGGAGGTCGGCTGGCGCGGGGACAGTAGAAGCACATACACTTCGCCCGCCGGAAGTTTGTATTGGCCGGGTGTGGCGAAAGAGAAGGATATGTCGCTGGATAATGGAACTACAATAGTTGTCATGCTGAGCGTACTCGCGAAGCATCCGGCTCTGGACTGCGGAACCAGATCCCCTTCGGCTTCGCTCGAGGCAGGCTCTCGCGAGTACGCTCAGTATGACGGCGTGTGCTTCCGATGGAGGCCTTCGCGGCCAATTCACCGCGCAATCCAGCGCGCACTGGCTGTTTCGTTCGCTCTTGCGGTATGATCCCATCGAACTCAATGCAAGGAGAAACAATGCGCGTTGGCTGTCCAAAAGAGATCAAGCCCGACGAATACCGTGTCGCACTCATGCCCGTCGGAGCGGAAACGCTCGTTAAAGCCGGGCACCAGGTTTTTGTCGAGACGCAGGCCGGTGCGGCCAGCGGGTTTCCGGACGATGCGTATCGCAAGTTCGGGGCGAGCATCGTTGCGACGCACGAGGAAGTTTTCACAAACGCCGACATGATCATCAAGGTCAAGGAACCGCTGGGGCCGGAGATACCGCTCTTTCGGCCGGGGCAGATCGTCTTCACCTATTTCCACTTCGCCGCCTCGGCGGAATTGGTTCAGGGATGCCTCAAGGCCGGCATCGTCGCCATCGCCTACGAGACGATACACGACAAAGGCGGCCGGCTGCCGTGTCTGACACCCATGTCCGAGATCGCGGGAAAGATGAGCATTCAGGAAGGCGCGAAATATCTCGAGCGGCCCCAGATGGGCCGGGGGATACTTCTCGGCGGCGTGCCGGGCGTGGCGCCGGCGCACGTCGTGGTACTGGGCGCGGGCATTGTCGGCACCAACGCCGCGAAGGTGGCCGCGGGCCTGGGCGCCAGCGTGGCCATCATGGATGTGAACCTCGATCGTCTCCGCTATCTGAGCGATGTAATGCCGCCGAACGTACACACGATCTTCAGCGACGCCCACACCGTGCGCGAGCAGATCGCCATGGCCGACCTGGTGGTCGGCGCGGTCCTGATCCCCGGCGCCAAGGCCCCCCGGCTGGTGACCCGGCCGGACCTGGCAACCATGAAACCCGGCAGCGTCATTGTGGATGTCGCCATCGACCAGGGCGGTTGCGTGGAGACCTCGCGGCCAACCACGCACGCCAACCCCACCTTCGTCGTCGATGGTGTGGTTCATTATTGTGTGACCAACATGCCCGGAGCCGTCGGCCGCACCAGCACCATCGCCCTCTGCAACGCCACGCTGCCCTATGCGGTGAAGATCGCCGGCAAGGGCTACGAGACGGCCGCTGCTGAAGATCCTGGTTTCGGCCAAGGGGTCAACATGATCGCCGGCCGCGTGACAAACTCGGCCGTCGCGGAAACGTTCAAGCTGCCGTTGCTGGCAATGAAGAAATAGCCGCCGCCATGAGCCCCGCAGGGGCGCTGAAGTTTGAGCCCTGCGAGGGCGATACATGTTAGCCCATGGCGCAAGCCATGAGGAAAGAGGCGTGAGAATTCCAGCCCCGTAGGAGCGACAGAAACTGCGCCGCCCCTACGGGGCTGACAGCGCATCGGCCCCGCAAGGCTCTCCGGAAGAGCCGTCAACATCCACGCGACATCGGCAATACCACGATCATGACCTCGCACAGTCTTCAGTCTCGCATCGCCTCTCTTGTGTTGCTTCTTCTGGCCGCGTCTTCCGTCCGGGCCGCCGACTATCCGTTGGTGGACGCTGTCGAATGCCGTCCGCGCGGCGGCGCGCCGAACGTGCTGGCCAGGCTCGAAGCCGGCGGCGACGTGCGCGTGGGCTACATCGGCGGATCGATCACGGCCCAGCCGGGCTGGCGGCCGCAGACGCTGGAACTGCTCAAGAAGCAGTATCCCAGGGCCAACCTCACCGAAATCAACGCGGCCATCGGCGGCACGGGCTCGGACCTGGGCGTCTTCCGCCACCGGCGCGACATTCTCGACCACAAGCCGGACCTGGTCTTCGTCGAGTTCGCCGTGAACGACGGCGGCACGCCGCCGGAGCAGATCCACAAGTGCATGGAAGGCATCGTCCGCCAGACCTGGCACGCCAATCCCAACACCGACATCATCTTTGTCTACACCATGGTCGAGGGCTACGTCAAGGAACTGTCCGCGGGCAAGTTCCCACGGGCGGCGTCGGCCATGGAGGCCGTGGCCGACCACTACGGCATCCCGTCGATCCACATGGGCCTTGAGGTGGCGCGATTGGCAACCGATGGGAAGCTGGTCATGAAGGCCAGTCCCAGGACGGACGAGGAGAAGGCCGCGCTGAAGGACAAGATCATCTTCTCCTCCGACGGCGTGCATCCGCATCCCGAGACCGGGCACAAGCTCTACACCGCCGCCGTCGAGCGCTCGCTGGCGTTGATCAAGCCGATCGGCAAACCGGCGCCGCATGAGCTCAAGGCCCCGCTTCGGGCTGACAACTATGAGAAGGCCAAACTGGTGCCGCTGTCGGCCGCGAAGATGTCCGCCGGCTGGACGAAACTCGACCCGGCCAAGAACGGACAGGCGAAGGGCTTCGCGAAGTTCTGTCCCGAACTCTACGCCGCGCAGGATGCTGGTGAGACCATCACCGTTAAGTTCACGGGAACGTATCTCGCTTTTCTCGATCTCCTCGGCCCGGACTGCGGACAGTTGGAAGTCACCGTCGACGATAAACCCGCGACGAAGACCGCCCGCTTCGACGCCTATTGCACCTACCACCGCATCGGCAGTCTGGTGGCCGCCCGCGACCTCCCCGACGGCCCACACACGGTTACCGTGAAAATCCTGCCCGACCCAATGGACAAAGTCGCCATTCTCGCCCGCAACAAGAACACCATGGACAACCCCAAGCGCTTCGAGGGCCAGACCTGGTACTGCGGCTGGCTGATGGTGGTCGGCGACATTCAGTAGATCCGCGTGCTGACACGACCAACATCACGCCGCGGCGAATCGGCCGCATTCCTCGCGGCCGCGCTCCGATTCGATTGACCAACGCCGGCACGGCGGCCATCGAAAAGCGGCCTCAAGCCACCGCTCCAAAGTAGCGGCCGACGGCATCCGCTGGTGCGATCGCAACGGCAACTGACAACGGAAACTATTTGAGCCGCCAGCGAGCGGAGTTAACGAAATCCCTTCCACGCGGTAGTCTATTCGTGTAGTGGTTCATTGATTATTCTCGAAAGGAATTTATGAACAGGAAAGTCTCTCTCCTCTGCGTTCTGGCGATGCTCGCCATGTCCCTGCCCGGCCTGGCGGCCGACAAGCGGGACGACTCGGCCTCCGAGAAGCTGGGCATCAAGGTGTCGCTCCAGTGTTACACCTACCGCATGATCACCTTCTTCGAAACCGTCGACAAGGCGGCCGGCATGGGCATCAAGTACCTGGAAATCTACCCCGGCCAGAAGCTCAAGCCCGGCTCCAACGAGAATGTCAACCGCAACATGAGCGACGACGTGTGCGACGAGATCAAGAAGAAACTGGCCGACGCCGGCGGCCTCAAACTCGTGGCCTACGGTGTCGACGGCGTGCCCAACGACGAACCCGGCGCCCGCAAGATGTTCGACTGGGCCAGGAAGATGGGCATCGAAGTGCTGGTCACCGAGACCACGCCCAACGCCGTGCATGAGAAGCTCACCACCGAATACGGCATCCGCTTCGCCCTGCACAACCATCCGCAATCCTGGCCGCCGGACAAAGTCCTGGCCGCCTGCGAAGGCCACAACAAGCTGATCGGCTCCTGCTCCGATACCGGCCACTGGATGCGCGCCAATCTGAAACAGGTGGAGCAGATCAAGAAACTCGCCGGCCGGGTCGAGCACCTGCACTTCAAGGACCTCAACGACTACGGCAACGCGCACGATGTTCCCTGGGGCACCGGCAAGGGCGACCCCAAGGGCGTGCTCACCGAGCTCAAGAGCCAGGGCTTCAAGGGCTACTGCTCAATCGAGTACGAGACCGGCGGCGTGAAGGACCTCGACGGCAATCTCCCCCTGTGCCTCGAGTGGTTCGACAAGACCTGCGCCGAATTGGCCAAGTAGACGAAGTGATCGACATTCCCCGGCCGGCGCGGATCGCTCTGCGCCGGCTGGCTTTTTTTCGGAACATCGACGCGCCTCAATGGCGAGAAATCCGGCCCTGGCCTCGAGGATTCAGAGGTTCAGGAGAGAAGGATCTCGGAATTCGCCGGCGTGATGCACGCCAACGGTGGGTGTCGAACGCGTGTAGTTGTTGATACCGGATTCTGATCGACTGGCACAAGGAGACATACGATGCGCGTGAATCAACCGACGCGGCGAGAGGTTTTGAAGGGATCGGCGATGGCGGCGGCCGCCGCCGTGGCGGTGCCGACGATCGTGCCTTCGAGCGTGTTTGGGCAGAATGCGCCGAGCAATCGCGTCAGTCTGGCCCTGCTCGGGTCGGGCAACCAGGGCACGGGCAACTGCCGTCATTCCTTCCTGCCACAGCCCGATGTGCGCATCGTGGCGGCCTGCGACTGCCGCAAGTCCCGGCGCGAATCGGTCGCCAAGGCGTTCAACGACCATTACCAGGGCGACGTGTGCAAGCCATACGCCGATTTCCGCGAGGTGCTGGCCCGAACCGACGTCGATGCGGTGGTGATCGCCACGGCGGATCACTGGCACGTGCCGCTGGCGTATTATGCGGCCAAGGCGAAGAAGGACGTCTATTGCGAGAAGCCGCTGAGCGTGGCGCTGGCCTGGTCGTACAAACTGCGGGAGATGTGCCGGAAGAACGGGACGGTGTTTCAGTACGGCACGCAGCAGCGCGGAGACCAGGGGCAATTCCGGCGGGCGTGCGAACTGGCCCTCAACGGGTATATCGGAGATGTGAAGCTGGCGGATGTGTGGAGCCCGGATATGTCCACACAGTTCAGCGCTGCGACCAAGCCGCCGTATGGTTCAACGGAGGCGATTCCGGTGCCGGAGGATCTGGATTACGAGATGTGGATCGGGCCGGCGCCGATGAAGCCGTATACGGCCGACCGCTGCACGAATTTCGGAGGCTATCACATCTACGACTATGCGCTGGGGTTCATTGCGGGGTGGGCGGTGCATCCGCTGGACATCGCCCAGTGGGGACTGGGGATGGACAACACCACGCCGGTAAGCCACGAAGGCACGGGGAAGATCCCGCCGCAGGTAAGCCTGTGGAACACCATCGAATCGTGGGATGTGACCAGCACCTACGCGAACGGGGCGAAGATCCGCAACATGGGCAGCCGGGTGGCCGAACCCGTTGTGAAGGCGTATCACCAGGTCTGGCGCGATCACGGGACGACGTTCCACGGGAGCAAGGGGTGGATCAGCGTCGACCGGATGGGGCTGTATTCGAGCGCCAAGAGCTTGCAGACGGTGCAGCTCAAGGAATCGGAAAAAAAGCTCTACGCGGCGGCCGGGCACGGGCGGAATTTCATTGACTGCATCAAGAGCCGCAAACCGACGATCAACCCGCTCGATGCGGCGATCAACTGCGATACGATCAGCCATCTTGGGAATATCTGCATCCGTCTGGCACGACCGATCAAGTGGGACCCGGCCAAGGAGCAGATCGTGGGCGATGGAGAGGCGGCCAAGCTGCTGGATCGGCCAATGCGGGGACCGTGGACGATGGAGTGACTTCGAGAGAAGCATGAGACACGCTATTCTCACCGCGGCGTTCTGTCTGCTGGCATTCATCGTTGCTGCGGCCGAGCCGCCGGCCACCCGGCCCGCCCGCGTGGCATTCGCTGCACAGGGCAGCGAATTCCCCTTCGACACCGACCTGTTCCGCGGCGTACTCCGCGCCAAGGGCAAATCGCTCGGCCTTACGCCCGTCGTGGAAAACCTCTCGCAGACGGCCATCGCCGGACCTTACGGCATCTTCTCGTGCTACCGCATGCTGGATGCCGGCAACCGCTACGGCCCGGCCGCGTGGGACTGGGCGAGCCAGGCCAGGTTGCTTGATGACGGCGCCGTCGAAGTCCGCTGGACGAATGATGCCGATCACCCGTTCGACCTGCTGGCCGTCTACCGCTGGTCGGCCGCGAATACGCTCGATCTGACCCTGACCGTTTCGCCGCGCAAGGATCTCAAGAACTACGAACTCTTCCTCGCATCCTACCTGCCACCCTGCAACGTCGCCCTCGTCTATGCCACTCCAGCGGGGCAGAACAGCACGTTCATGCCGGCCGAGAAGGCCGATGGTGACTGGCAGATGTTCCCCCGCGACGACAAGGCCGTGGCGATCATCCAGGATGGCCGGTGGAAACGCCCGCCGAATCCGGTTGACTGGACCATTCGCCCACGGTTGGCGACCCCAATCGCCATCCGCCGCGACGCCAAGTCCGGCCTCACGGCCGTCATCCTGGCCCACCCGGAGGATTGCTTCGCCATCGCCACGCCATTCGGCGAGGAAGGCCACCGCTCGCTCTATCTCAGTCTCTTCGGCCGGGACCTTGCTGCATCGACTCCCGCCACCGCCCGCGCCCGCCTGATCCTCGGGCGGGATATTTCCAACGACCAGGCGCTTCGTGACTACAGGGATTTCGTCGCCGCCGCATCCGCACAGGCGGGCATGACCGCTCTTCCGGGCACTTCATCGAAACAACAAACCGTCATCCCGAGTCGTCACGGCCTTTGGCCCGCCCGCATGCAATGAAAGACGTCGGAAGGGGCATTCTGCGCGTACTCGCGGAGAATGACAACTGTCGCTGTGGAAAAGACGGGTACACCCGCGATACGGTTCACGTAAGCTGTACCCGCGATCGTTGATCGCGGTCCTCGGCTTAATAAGCTGTAGCCGCGATCGTTGATCGCGGTTCTTCGCCCGCCAGGACGGCATCGATTCGCTTAAGTGAACCGTATCGGTCTGACTCCCTCTCCTTCCGGGAGAGGGTCGGGCATAAGCGTTAACTTAACGACATTATCCGCGTGATTTGTCGTGAGATTGGGATTCGCCGCCTGGGAAACAGGTCGAAATCCCCGGCGATTTCGGGCATCTTCGTGGTCGCACACGCGTTAACTTAACGCCTATGAGAGGGTCGGGGGGGGTCGGGGTGATGGCATGTGACCTGTCGCGCGTTCATCTCCGTCAGGATCCACAATTACGCCGCTGGATGTACGTATCGCCAATTGCTCTCTGTGCGTCATGGTATCAGCCATACCCTTGCCGCCGTCCTTCCCCACCGCCAGAAGTCTCCCCATTCTCTCCCCAGGGGCGTGCCCGGAATTCCGGGCAAAGCATCTGCACGCCGGAATCTCGTGGCATGGGCGTCTCGCCAATATTGTCGGTACTCCGACACCTCTTCGGTGCCCGGAAAAATAGTCACGCCCCTCCCGGTTGCCAATTCCGCGGTTAACCCCCGAACCACCCACAACTTGCATTTCCACTGTTGCGCCCAGGTGTTGCGCGCGCCAGAGAATTTCAATTTTTACAAATCACACCCCCACAGCGTGAACCCCCATTTCGCGCTGCGCGCTGTTGCGCGCAAAACGCCCTGCGCGCGCAGCGCCACGGATAATATGAAGGAACAACATGATGCTTGACCACACCCATGTTCATTCGTGCTTCGGAAGTCATTCGCCACTCGACCTTCGGATTTCGTCATTCACCCAGGCCCTTGGCTTCCTTCCGAACCCGCCCGCAACCCCACGGGACGCAGGCGCCACCCAACGGGACCGAGCGGGACTGATCGGGA
>JBEKVL010000096.1:0-12045 GCA_049514055.1 Tepidisphaeraceae bacterium
GGGACCAGAGATCACGACCGCGAAGCTGTATCTCCTGTGTTGTGCGGCAGTTACAAACGAAAACGACCGCATTGTCGCCGCGAGAAGTGTAACCTTGAGTCTGCCGCAGTTGAACCACGCCCCTTTTATGCCATGGATACCTCGTTCCAGCGGCCGGGTCTTTCGCCCGCCCAGCAACTGGATCTGGTAAAGGAACTGGGTTATGCGGGCGTGGCCTGGCACGAGGAAGCGCCAGCGCAGGCGAAGGCCACGGTTGATGACCTCGCCAAACGCGGATTGAAGATGTTCACCATCTACTGTGCCGCCAAGGCTACGCCGGACGGCGAACTGGCTCATTCGCCCGAATTGCCCAAGCTCATGGAGGCCCTCAAGGGTTCCGGCACCATCATCTGGATCCACATCGGGGGCAACGGGCCGGCGTTTGACAAACTGACCGGCAAAGAGCCGCTGGTGGCCAAGCTCCGCTCGCTGTCTGACATCGCGGCCGCCAATGGCCTGCGTATTGCCATCTATCCTCACCTTGGCGAGTGGACCGCCCGGTTCGGCGATGCGACGCGGCTGGCAAAGGTCGTCGGCCACCCGCAGTTTGGCGTCACCTTCAATCTCTGCCACTGCCTGGCCGCCGGCGATGAAGCGAAGATTCCTGCGTTACTCGATGACGCCAAAGACGTGCTCGTCACCGTCACCATCAGCGGGGCCGACGCCGGTGTCACCGGAGGGAAGTGGGACAAGCTAATCCAGCCGCTGGACAAGGGGACCTTCGATGTCGGGGCCGTGCTCAAGAGGCTGAAGCAGATCGGCTTCACTGGCCCGGTCGGCTTCCAGGGCTATGGAATCAAGTTGGAGGCCCGCGAGATTCTCGTGCCCACGATGGAAGCCTGGCGGAAGCTGTCGGCCGCGGCGGCGAAGGAGTAGGCGTTGGTCACGCCGTATGTTCGGCGTATTCGGACGCGAGGTCGCGCGAGAGTTCCGTGACGAAGCGGGCCTCGAGGTCGACGGGGTCGAGGGCTTGGTGCAATTCCGCCATGGCCAGGACGACGGCCAGGACCATCGTCAGCATACCGAGAATAAAGAACGTGGAGGCGGGAATGATCAGGTGGGGAAAGAGAGCGCTCAGGCCCAGGGCAAGCGAGCAGAAGGCCAGGCAGCCAATGGTGATCAGCAGGCACTGGAGTGTGGCGCGGATCAGGCGCGCGCGGCGTGCGATGTGATCGGTCTGCACCTTGAGCATACCCAGCAGCTCCTGCGCGCGGACGATGTCGAGCGAGGTTGTGTTGCCCTGCTGGCGGGCCTTGGCCAGGCGGTCGGCCTCGACAAGCTGCTCGCGGTGCAAGGAACGCAGCCTTGCCACCACGGCCGCCAGACGGTTGTAGAAAGCGAGGCAAAGCAGCCCGCAGGCCGAGATGACAATGATCGGGCCGACACCGGCGGAGATGATTTTGGACCAGTCGTACATGGCGTGGCATCATAGCGGCGGGGGGTAAGTGCTTGTAGTGCCGCCAGGGTTCTCACCGGCGGGATCTCCAGCCCCGGATTCCGCCAGTGAGGGCACTGGCGCACTGAATTGCCACATGCAATTCTCCTGGGTGCGGACAGAGTGTACCTGTTGTTCTTGGCAAGCCGCTTGTGGCGGCGATCGTCGATCGCGGATCCCGCGCCGCGATGACCCATCGCGGCTACAGCGGGCCATTGCCAGAATCCATGGCCACACCCGTTCCGACACGTGAGGCGGAAAGGACGTTGGCCCCGGCTGCTGCGCAGGGTAGAATCCCCGGTGTCCGAAAGAGCAGCGAGTGGGAGTTGGATGATGTCGGCAAGTCGCCCAGGCAGATCAAGGAGTTCGTCCGTGAAGACACAAATACCACGTTGCCTCTTCTTCGTAATACTGGCGGGGATCGCGGTTTCGCTCGCGATGGTCACTTGGGTTCGGCAAGCACGGGCCGCGGCCGATGAGCCCGGCGCGAACCTGGCACTGGTTGCCAGTGCATCCACGTCGTATGTCTCGCCTCACGAGACCATCGCCGGGCTGAACAGCGGCCACGATCCGCGTAATTCCAACGACAAAAGCCACGGCGCCTATGGCAACTGGCCGCGCAAGGGCACGCAATGGGTGCAGTATGAATGGACCCAGCCGATCAGCACCGCCAGAATCGACGTCTACTGGTTCGACGATCGCGGCGGCGTGCGCCTGCCCAAGGCGTGCCGGTTGGGCTATTGGAAGGATGACAAGTTTGTGCCCGTCGAGAGTCCTGCGGGGCTGGGCCTGGCCGGGAACAAATACAACACCACCACGTTCACCGAAGTCAGCACGAGCAAACTCCGGCTCGAGTTCGATTCGAGCGGCGAATCGACCGGCGTGCTCCAGTGGAAGGTGTACGACTCGGGCAAATCACCCAACTTCCCTCCCGTTGTCAAAGCAGGTGTCGATCGTGTCGTTGTGTTGCCGGGCAAGACGTATCTGAGTGGTGCTGTGAAGGATGACGGCAAGCCCAACCCCAAACCCACGGTCGCCTGGAGCGAGGAATCCGGCCCCGGCGATGTCACATTCGCCGATGGTGCGGCGGCCGACACCACCGCTGCTTTCTCGGCCCCGGGCGCGTATATCCTGAAACTCGCCGCCAACGACGGCCAGCTTTCCGCCTCCGACACGCTTAACGTCACCGTCGAGCCGGCACCGCCGGTCACGCATCTCGATCCTGTCTACACCACCACCTGGAAGGTGAACAGCCCGCTCTGGAACGACCGCGTCAAGAAGCTCATCACTCACTGGATTCCCCACTGCGACGAGAAGTGTTCCGATCCGGCCACCAAGGAAGGCGGCATCGAGAATTTCACGCAAGCGGGCTTGAAACTGGCAGGCAAGCCGCACGGTCCGCACCAGGGCGCCGTCTTTGCCAACGCCTGGGTCCACAACACGACCGAGTCGATGTGCGTTGCCCTGATGGTCGATCCGCAGGGCAATGCCGAAATCATCGCCGCCCAGAAGGCCATCCGGGAGAAGCTGGAGGACTGGATTCCCAAGCTGCTGTCGGCACAGGAGCCCGATGGTTATTTGCAGACCTTCTACACGCTGAACAACGCCCGCCGCTGGACGAACAAGCACGATCACGAAGGCTATCTGGCCGGCTACTTCATAGAGTCGGCCATCGCCCATTACCAGATGACCGGCCGGGCTGATCCGCGCATGTACAACGCGGCAAAGAAGCTGGCCGACTGCTGGTGCGACAACATCGGGCCGGCCCCCAAGCGAGCCTGGTACGAAGGGCATCAGGAACTGGAGCAAGCGATGGTGAAGCTGGCTTGCTTTGTTGAAGATGTCGAAGGCGCCGGCAAGGGCCGCAAGTATGTGGAGCTGGCGAAATTCCTCATGGACTCCCGCCGGAATGGCGAGGAATACGATCAGTCGCATCTCCCGGTGATCCAGCAGTACGAAGCCGTCGGCCACGCGGTTCGGGCGGTGTACTGCTATTCCGGCATGGCCGACATCGCCATGGAGACCGGCGACATCGACTATCAGAGCGCCGTCAAGTCGATCTGGGCCAACATCGTCAACAAGAAGTACTACGTGACCGGCGGCGTCGGCAGCGGCGAAACCTCCGAGGGCTTCGGCAAGAACTATTCGTTGCCGAACAATGCCTACTGCGAATCCTGCTCGGGTTGCGGCGAGGTCTTCTTCCAGCACAAGCTGAACATGATCTACCAGGATGCGAAGTATGCCGACCTGTACGAGGAGACGATCTACAACGCCATTCTCGGCAGCATCGACCTGGAAGGGAAGAACTTCACCTACACCAATCCGCTGGATTCCGGCCACGCCCGCTACCCCTGGCACGGCTGTCCCTGCTGCGTCGGCAACATTCCCCGCACGCTGCTCACATTGCCGACCTGGATGTACACAAAGAGTGCAGACACGCTCTGCGTGAACATGTTCGTTGGCAGCACCGTGTCAGTCGGCAAGGTCGCCGGGGCCGAGGTGCAGATCGTCCAGGCGACGGACTATCCGTGGAACGGCAAGGTGTCGATCACGGTCAACCCGGCCGCCGAAAAGAGTTTTGCGGTGAAAGTCCGCATCCCCAATCGCCAGACCAGCAGCCTGTACACCAGCACGCCCAAATCGGCCGGGCTGACGTCCATCACGCTCAACGGCGCGGCCATCACTCCCGCGATTGACAAAGGCTACGTCACCATCACGCGCGTCTGGAAGGCGGGCGACAAGATCGACCTCGTCATTCCCATGGTCGTCCAACGCGTGAAGGCGAGCCCCAGGATCACCCCGAAGATCGATGGCGTCGCCCTTCGCTATGGCCCGCTGATGTACAACCTCGAGGCCGCCGATCAGCCGCTCGATCTGGCCCTTGCCCCGAATTCCCCGCTGACCACAGAGTGGAAACCCGATCTCCTCGGTGGCGTGATGGTCATCAAAGGCACCTCGACGACCGGTACGCCCATGATCGCCATCCCCAACTACGCCCGCAACAATCGCGGCGGCCGGTCGATTGTGTGGATGAAGGCTGAATGATGGAAGACGAATCCGAACAACTTGCGCGTCGTGACCGCCTTATGCGGGAGATGGCCCTGCGCATGACCCCGGAGCAGCGCATCGAACGCGGACGGCAGATGCACGAGTGGGCCATGCAGCAGTTGCGGGCCAATCCGGAGGCGTGGGACCGCTTCATCCGCCGAAATCTCCGCCTGCGGGCCGTTCCTCCACGAGACTACAGATGACCGCTTCACGGCCACAACACGAGTTCTACACACTCTTGCGGAAGCACGCGGTGCCTTTCGTCGTTATCGGCGGGCATGCCGTGCAGTTTCATGGGTATGTTCGCAACACCGAGGATGTCGACCTCGTCTGGATGCGATCGGCAGAGTCCGAGGCGAAGCTTGCCGCAGCGTTGCAGGAGGCGAATGCCACATGGATATCCGACGAGCGCGACCCGCAAACAGGGCTGGAGAAGTTGATTCCGGTGTCGCTGTCGTACGTCCGGGCGAACCATCTGATGATGCTCTGCACGGACTACGGCTTTGTGGACCTGTTTGACTACATCCCCGGATTCCCTATCGCCGACGTCGGCGAGGTCTACCGCGACAGCGTTCTGGCCGGCGACATCCACTACGTCTCCATCGATTGGCTCAGGAAGATGAAACAGGCCGCCGATCGGCCCAAGGACCGGCTCGATCTGGAGAAACTGCCATGAGGATGGCGCCCGCTGGCGGCGGCACTCACCGCCGCTTCGCATCCCCCCTGAAGAACTCCTCCGACCGCTGGCCCACAAACCGGCCGTCGACGAGCCGGGGATCGGGCAGGCCGTTGCGGGCCTTGATCGTCAGCAGTTCGCTCATTTCGTCATCGGTCAGCGGATGGACCGATCCGATCTGCTTCACGAGCAGGAGGATGCGGGCGTAGGCATCGACTTCTTCCATGCTGTAGTAGCATTTCTCCAGGTCGGCGCCGAAGCAGACCACGCCGTGGTTTTGCAGGATGATCGTGGTTGCATCTTTCACGAGCGGCCGGATGGTGTCGCCGAGGCGATGGTCGCCGGGCATGACGTAGGGGGCGGTGCGCACGGGGCCAAGGAGGTAGTCGGCCTCGGGATAGACGCCGCTGGGCAGGTCCAGGCCGGAAATGGCGAAGGCCGTGGCGTGGGGCGGATGGGTGTGGACGACGGCGCGGACGTCGGGGCGTTCCTGGAAGATGGCCAGGTGCATGAGGATTTCGCTGGTGCGGCGGCGCTGGCCGGAAAGCTGCATGCCTTCCATGTCCACGACGCAGATGTCGGCGGGCTTCATGAAGCCCTTGCTGAGGCCGGTGGGGGTGACGAGCACGCGGTTCCTGCCGACGCGGACGGAATGGTTGCCGTCGTTGCCGGCGCAGAACTGGCGCTGCCAGAGCCGCCGGCCGATCTCGCACATCTGCTGGCGGAGCTTGGATTCGCGGACTTTGCCGTAGACTTCGTCGTTCCTGGCCATGAGACACCTGGGCTTTCCGCAGAAGAAGCCGGCATCTTGGGAATCGTCGATGGGATGTCAATGCCGCACCACACGACGGTAGCAATCCCGGCCGCGACGAAGGCCGCGAAACCGAGGGCGACCTGCCCTGGATAAGGGACACCACCGGCCGGTCGCTGCGGCTCGGACGAGGCGTAGTTGAGCTGGTATGCCTGTTGGTCCGGTTGCGCTGGTGGCGGAAGTTGAGTCATACGGCTCCAGTGGCGTTCGAGTCATGGACGGACCTGTTGTATGGCTGTGCTACGCGGATGAAATTGCTGTTCATTCGGCCGCCGGCGCGATGCTGGTTCAACGGTGGAATGCCGCAAAGCACAACCCGAAGGCCAGGAACAGCAGGCCCAGGGAGCCGAGCACGCCGATGAGAAAGCCCTTCCATTGCCAGCGGCGGTTGGCGGTGATGGTCAGAAGCAGCAGCGACGCCAGCGCGATGACCGGCCCGACCAGGAAACTGGCGTCTGCCCCGTTGGTCGCGGAGGCAATCACTGCCGTCACGACGATGCCCGCGATCACCGCCGCGACGAACGCCGCGAAACCGAGGGCGACCTGCCCGGCGAAACCCACGCCGCCGGCGGGCCGATTGGCCTCGGGCGAGGCGTAGTCGAGTTGATAAGCCGGCTGGTCCGGCCGCCGGGGTGGAGGTAGTTGGGTCATCTGAATACCCCATATCTCGAGAAGCGGAGCCCGACGACGAGGGCCACCGTGCCTACAAAAATCAGTATGAAGATGAGGACGGCTTTGTATGCCGGATCCATACTGCTCCTTCGGAGTCCGAGTTGTGGCTCAATGACCTATCAACGAATAGCACAGGCCGATGGCGAGGAATGCCACGCCCACGCCGATCAGCACCACGATGAGACATCCTTTAAACACAGCGTCCATACGGTTCCTTCGGGGCCCGCATTGTGGACCAAGCCATGCCGTCATTGTACTGCGTGTGCGGTTTGATTGCTCGCCTGGCAGCCCGGGCGGTGCAGGAGGTTGTAGGTCTCGAACGGCACCAGCCGGCCGGCCGGGGAGACGATGTGGACACAGGAACGCTTCAGCGAGCGCAGGTCCATGCTGCAGGCGTCCATGAACTGCATGATGATGATCCGGAATACGTTGTCGTAGGCAATGGGGGAGCCATTGGCCGGCAGCAATGGCAGGCAGCACTGGAGTTTCAACTGTCGGGCGACGGAGGAGGTCGAGCTTGGGTTCGACAGCAACTGTTGCACATGTTGCCGCAGTTTGGAATCCTGCTCGAAGCAGATGGTGTTGCCGGCCATGTTCAGGAGCGATTGCGGGTCGAGCAGTTTGGAGAGGGGGGTCATGTTCGTGCCGTGGCGGATGGCGTAGGCCATGGCCAGGGCGTCGGGATGGCAGGGCACGGGGACGATGTCCTGCGGGGTGAACAGCTTGTGTTGGGAGAGGATGGCCCGGCGGACTTCGGTGAGGGTGAGGCGATGAACGGCCGGGTCGAAGCCGACGAGGCGGCCGGCGGCCTGGATCGGCTGGAAGGTGATGCCGCGGACGCAGGGCTGGGCGATGGCAAAGTCGAGGATCTCGCCAATTTCCTGGTCGTTGATGCCCTTCTTCAGGGTGACGACGAGCGTGGTGGAGATGTTGTGGCGATTGAGGGCCTCGACGGCGCGGCGGCGGATGTCGCTCAGGTCGGAGCCGCGGAGTTGACGGAGCGTGTCGGAGCGGAGCGAGTCGAACTGGAGATAGACTTCGAAGCCGGGGCGGTAGGTGGCGAGATGGCGGACGAAGGCGTCGTCCTCGGCGATACGCCGGCCGTTGGTGTTGAGCATGAGGTGGCGGATGGGGCGGGCGCGGGCCGAGTCAATGGCGGCAAATAGATCGGGATGAAGGGTGGGTTCACCGCCGCTGAGTTGGACGACGCCGACCCGGCTCTGGCCGGTCACGACGACGTCGAGCATGGCTTGGATTTCCGGCAGCGAGCGGTGCTGGCCGGTAAATGCGGAGGAGGCGTAGCAGACGGGACAGTTGAGGTCGCAGCGGTCGGTGATTTCGACGATGGCCAGGCAGGTGTGTTGTTCGTGGTCCGGGCAGAGGCCGCAATCCCAGGGGCAGCCGCGCTGCATCGGTGTGTGGCGCTGGCTGGGTGCGGCAGGGGGGTGGCCGTACAGGTTGCGGCTGGTTTGCCAGTAGGCGGCGTCGTCGGCGATGAGCACATGCTGCGGGCCGTGCTCCGGGCAGAATTTCTGGAGAAACACCTGGCCGGCATCGACGATGATCCTGGCTTCGATTTTGGCGAGGCAGTGAGGGCAGAGGCTGTTGGTGAGTTCGACGGATGCGGGTGCGGGTAGTTTGGTAGGTGGTGAGCAGTTTCCGTCGCATCCACAGTCATTCCGAGCGTACCCGCGAGGAATCTGGCTTCCAACGCCGAGGCCGATCCCTTCGACTTCGCTCCGGCCAGATCCTTCGCGAGTACGCTCAGGATGACCGTTTGTAGGCCGGATCGGGTCTTCGGAGGGAGACCCACATCCTGTGCCAGCCGTGATCCGCCCGCAGCAGTTGTCGTTCCAGTGGAAGATGGCGTAGACCATGCCGCCCAGCGCGGTGAGTTGGATCGCGCTCAGCGGCACGACCGGGATCGTGTAACGCGGCTTGATGAACTCGACGACGAGCCGCCACCCCATGTAGGCGAAGACGAACTGGCTGAACATGCAGCCGCGCTGCCGGCCGGTGCGCAGCCGCCATGCGAACGCGCCGCCCACGGCGATGAGGAAGGCAATCTCGTACAACTGGGTTGGGTGCCGGCGAACGCCGTCGCCGAAATCGACGCCCCATGGCAGCGAGGTGGCGATGCCATAGGTGTGGTCGTCGAGGCCGGCGAAGAAGCAGCCGACCCGGCCGATGCACATGCCGAGGATCACCGGGAAGACGTAGATATCGCCGCTGGGGTGCGACAGTCCCAAGCTGCGCTTGACCAGTTCCACGCCGATCCAGCCGCCGAGTATGGCCCCGACGATGGTCTTGCCGCCGATGAGGATTCGCCAGTCGGTGCGATGTTGCCAGTACCACGGCGCGGACTCGGCCCAGGCGAGCAACTTGGCCCCGACGAGTGCCCCAAAGATGACACCGATGACGATCCAGGCGGTTTGCTCGGCCGTGAGCTTCGGCCCGCGCGGCCAGCGCCGCCGGAGGTAGAGATAAAGCTGAAACCCGGTCGCGTAGGCCGCGAGTTCCAGGAACTGATGGGCGTAGATGCTGATGTTGGCGAGAGTCAAATCGGGTCCTCGGGGCGAAGCCCGGATGGTAGCGGGCGGATGGGGCGGAGTCATCAGCAGTCGGTGGTGGGTGGTCGGTAGCGCGCAGCTCGGACTTTGGGACTCTTGAACGCATGAACCTTCCTCCAGCAACGTTGCAACCAATGCCACGGTATCTTCTCTGACAGCCGAAGGAACCGTCCCATGATCAACCCCAATCGCAGAGATGTCCTGAAGACGACAGTGACCGCGGGTTTGGCCGGCATTGCGTTGGCCGCAAATGCCGCCGAGGAATCCAGGCCCAAACGCAAGTTCACGCTCTGTCTGGCCTGCGGGCTGATCGGCGTTCCCGGCAACCCGCGCAAGGAAATCGCCTGGGCCAGCCAGTTCGGCTTTGAATCGATCGAGCCCTCGGCCGGGTTCCTGGGCAAACTCAGTGATGCCGAGCTGCGCGATTACCTCGACCAGATGCGCGACAAGAAACTTGCCTGGGGAGCGGCCGGGTTTCCGGTGCAGTTCCGCGCCGACGACGCGGCCTTCGACCAGAGCATGAAATCCCTGCCCGATTTCGCCAAGTCCCTCCAGCGCGCCGGCGTCACCCGCGCCGCCACCTGGCTCTCGCCCGGCCATAAGTCGCTGACGTACGCCGACAATCTCCGCCAGCACGCCAAGCGTCTCCGCGAGGCGGCCAAGGTGCTCGGCGACAGCGGCATCCGCCTCGGCCTCGAATATGTCGGCCCCAAGACTTCATGGTCCAAGAGCCCGTTCCCCTTCATCCACACCATGGCCGGGATGAAGGAACTCATCGCCGAGATCGGCCGCGACAACGTCGGCTTCCTGCTCGATAGCTGGCACTGGTACACGGCGCACGAGACCGGAGCCGACCTGCTAACTCTAAAGGCATCGGACGTGGTCCTCTGTCACCTCAACGACGCTCCGCAAGGCATCGCCGTGGACGAGCAGATGGACGGCCGCCGCGATTTGCCCTGCGCCACCGGCGTGATCGACCTTAAGACCTTCCTCGGCTCGATGGTGAAGATCGGCTACGACGGCCCGGTCGCGGCCGAGCCCTTCAGCCAGACCGTCCGCAGCATGAAGCCCGAGGAAGCCCTCGCCGCCGTCGCGGCGTCGATGAAGAAGGCGGCGGCACTGGTCGACTGAGCGCAGGTTAGGAGCCTTCGCTGACAAATGAGCGAGAAAGTACCCAATCCCTTCGCCGGCCTCAGCCTGTTCTTCGGGGTGTTCCCGATTGCACCGGCCATCTACATTCAAATAGTCCAGCCTGACACCTCGGCGAGCCAGGCTGCACCTGGGTGCAGTTGGATCGTAGCCGCCGTCATGGCCGTTGTGTTTGGTGTCATCGGTATCGCTCAAGCACGCCGGTTGAATGCACGGGGAATGGCGCGGGCGTCTGCGGGCCTGGCGCTGGGACTCTTATTCACGATGATGTATTTGCCGGTTCACAACGACTTGGAGTCTGCGCGCGCCGTCGTCTACCTCAGACGCCACTGTGCGAGAAACCTGGAACAGATTGGAACTGCGCTGGTGGCTCATGCCCGCGCGACCGGCCATTTCCCCGCGAGTTTCGCCCAGTTCTACGAGCAGCACATTGGTGACATCCCAACGCCAGTCTGCCCTGGTTATCGGGAACCGATCGCGGATGCCGAGTTTCTCCCGAGTTTGGACGACATGGATCAGTCCGGGGGCTCCTACGTGTACGTGGGTGCCGGACTGCCTGCGGACGCTCCCGCCACATCGATCCTGATGATCGACAGACTCAAAGACCACACTGCGGGGATCAATGTTCTTTACGCTGATGGGCAAGTGGCCTGGGTGGACGCCGCGAAGGCGAAGGATCTGATCGCTGAACTCAAATCGAAGGTGCCTAGCCCGAGCACTCTCCCTTCGACCCGGCCCCGTTATTGATGGCATGGTCGAATAAGCCCACCTTGAGGCGGAGGCAGGCTATCAGGTCAACACTCTTGCCGGTTCGCAGTCGACGCAAGTTTGCCCTTGCCTCCCAGCGTTCGCCCGCGATAGACTTCCCGTCAGCCCTTCTCCCGGAGTATTCGCATGACCACCACTCTCAATCGCCGTCAGTTCATCAAGACCGCGGTCGCCACTGCCTCTCTGGTCGCGACCGGCGAAATGTACGCGGCCGAAGCCAAACCCGGCGCGCTGCCGCGCCGACCGTACCGCGATGACGTAACGCTGCCGATCATCGGTTTCCCCGGCCTGTGCCTGAACAACCTTGCCACCCCCGAAGAGGCCAACAAGGCCGTCGCCCGCGCCTTCGAGGAAGGCATCGATTATTTCGACGTGGCCCCGGCCTACGGCAAGGCCGAGCAACTCATGGGTCCGGCCCTCGAACCGTACCGCAAGAGATGTTTCCTCGCCTGCAAGACCAAGGCCCGCACGGCCGAGGGCGCCAAGGCCGAGATGGACCGCTCGCTGGAACGCCTCAAGACCGACCACTTCGACTTGTATCAGTTGCATTGCATCGTCGATCCGGTGAAGGATGTCGATGCCGCGTTCGCCAAGGGCGGCGTGATGGAGTACTTGGAAGAATGCAAGAAATCCGGCAAGGTCCGCTACATCGGCTTCTCCGCGCACACCATGGAGGCCGCCGCCGCCGCTCTCAACCGCTATCCGTTTGACTCGATGATGCTGCCGGTGAACTTCGCCAGTTTCTTCAAAGGCGAGTTCGGCCCGTCGGCCGTGAAACTCGCGGCCGAGAAGAAGACCCGCATCATCGCCATCAAGGCGTTCGTGCGGCAGACCTGGCCCAAGGACGCCCCCAACCGCAAGGACTTCCCGCGCCTCT